>CACGHX010000001.1 GCA_902573065.1 uncultured Pelagibacteraceae bacterium
TACTATTTTTATTTAAAATTTCTTTTAAAATTGTTGCTAATATTGGTGGTTGAGTTATTCCAGATGAGTGGATTTTATTACCACAATTCCATGCAGTATAATTTGGATAATAGTTTGTTCTTGTATTATGAAATAAAATGTGTGGAACCATTCCATCCTTCCATTGCCCATCTAACAATGTATTTATTTCTTTTAATGCAAAGTTTAAATTAAAGTAAGAATATCCTAGAGCAATAAAGCCTGAATCCCAATTCCACTGAGCAGGGTAAAGTTTATTATTCGTTGGTAAGGTGTATCCTTTTCTTCTGTTACCAAGTAAAGTTTTTTTTGCTTTATTTATCGAAATTTTCATTAACCCTTTACACTTCCCGCGGTTAATCCACTGACAAGATATTTTTCAAAGTAAACAAAAATTAAAAGAATAGGCAAAGTTACCACTACTGATCCGGCCATCAGGTATTGCCTAGGTGTTTCAGCATCACCAGTTAAATGATTAATAGCTCTTGATAATGTAAATGTTTTAGGATTGTCCAAAAACATTAAAGAAAATAAAAATTCATTCCATGCAATCATAAAAACATACAAGGCAACAGACGCTATTGCTGGTAAACTTAAAGGGATGATAATTTTAACTATTATTCCAAACCAATTTTGTCCATCCATTAGTCCAGCATCTTCAATTTCTTTTGGAATACTTTTAAAGTAACCTTGTAGCATATAAATTGCGACAGGTAGAGTTGTTGCTGTGTAAACAATTAGAAGCCCTTCAATTGAATTTCTTAAACCTAACTGACTAAAAACAGTATAAAGGGGTATCACTAAAACTATAGCTGGGAACATATATATAATTAATATTGATGTAGATAAAAAGGTTTTACCAAAAAAGTTCAATCTTGCAACCGCATACGCCGCTGGTATTGCAAAGATCAATGTTATAATTACAGTTCCTATTGAAACAATAGAGCTTGTGTAAATATATCTTCCAAAGTCATAAGTATTAAAAATAACAAAATAAGATTTAAATGTTTCTGTTAGATTATTTGTTAAACTAATACTTAAATCTAAAGGATTAAACAAAAGAGCGGCTTGCGTTTTGAAGCTCGTTACGAACATTAAATAAAAGGGAAATAAAATTACAAAAGCAAAAAATACAATTGCAAAAAGTGATAAAAAATCAAAAATAATCTTTTCAGAGATAAAATCCTCTCTTAGAAAATTTAAATCATAGTTTTTAAGTCTATTTGTAAAAAATAAGCATATTAAAAGAATTCCTATATTATACCAAATTGGAGCACCTTCATTTATCAAAATATAAAAAAAAGTGAATATTAAAGAAAGAATTACAATTTTAATTAAATGATTAAACTTTTTGCCTATTAAAATAAACGCCAGACTTAAGAATAGAGCTAGAAGAAAATTAATATTAAGATTTATCTCTGTAAGCTTTAGTCCTTGTAGGGTTGCCATAATTTTCCAGATTGAACTGACCAAAGTTAAAAAAACTGATGAAATAAATAAATAAATGAATAACGGTTTATACTTCATTTGCTCTCTTTCCAATTAATTTAAAGTAAATAATCATAAAAATTATTAGCAACATGACTATGACTATAGAAACAGCAGATCCCATTCCTATGTTTGAAACAGCAAAACCTTGTTGATATACATTAATTGGTAATGTTCTTGTTCCCGATGCTCCACCAGTTAAAAGAAAAATATCTTCAAATTTATTAAAATTCCAAATAAACCTTATCATAAACAGAATAGATAAAATTGCTGTTATCTGTGGAAGAGTAATATTTATAAATTTTCTAAATGGTCCAGCACCATCAACTTCCGCAGCTTCATACAAATCTTTAGGAACAGCCTGCAGCCTTGCTAAAATAAACAAGAAGGCTAGGGGAAAGTATCTCCAAATTTCAAACATAATTACAGTTGTTAATGCTAATCTTAATTTAATTTCAAAACCAAAAAGACTTAGTATTAAATATTTCTGACCCAATAGATTAATTGGTTTATCAATAATACCGAAGTTAACCAGTAAAGCATTTAAAGTTCCACTGTTTGGATCAAGCATTAATGTCCAAGTGTAAGCTAATGCAACTACTGGACCCACATATGGAAAAAGTAAAATACTTCTCATAAAAGTCCTACCATAAAACTTTTGATTTACTAATTGCGCAGCAAACATCCCAAAAATAATAGCGCCAATAGTTCCAAAAAATGTGAAGTAAAAAGTAGTAAGCAATAAATCTAAAAACTCATTTTCATTAAAAACATTTTTAAAGTTTTTTAATGTAAACTTTGTCGTTAATAAAATATTATCAGCATCACCAGATAGCTTTGGTTTTTGATCTCTAATAACTTTATTATCTATTTCCTTATTATTAGTATTTTGAATTAAAATTTCAAAATTTTCTTTATATCCAGCTTCCCAATTCCCAAAATTACATATAATTTTTTTTGATTTAAATTCACATCTTGAGTCAAGATCTACAGGTTCTATATTGATTGGAAGTCTATCTGAAAATTTAATATTATTAATATCTTGAATTAACGAACTATTTCTTAATCTATAAACTATTCTTAATTTTGATTTGTCTTCAGGTATAATTTTTACAATTTTTTTTGCTCTTGGCTCAGGAATTCTAATATCTTTTAATTGTACTTCCTTAAAACTAATCCAGATATTTGCAAATATTGGAAATAAAACAATGGCGAAGACTAAAAACACCGCTGGTAATAAGAGGGTGTAAGCAGTTCTTTTTTCTATTTTTGATAAAGTGTCTGTCATATAAAAAGCGGATAATATTATATTACCCGCTTTTTAAAAATATTTTTACTAAAATTTAGCTAATTCAGCGTTGATTTTATCAACTGCTTCATCTGCTGTAATTTGATCATCAATAAATTCTCTTGTGATTCTATTTAAGAATTGTGCATTGATGATTTTAGATGCTCTAGAAAGTTCACCTTCTTTAACACCCCATCTGTTAGCAGTATCTAAACCTGCTACAATGTTATTAATAACATCACCAGAATAAAGTTCTGTTAAAGGTTTCTTTCTATCAACACCAACTGGAAGCTTACTCCAAGCTTTTGTAAACGCAGCTGGATCACTAGCATTTCCTCTTCTTACAGGAAATTTACCTTCTGGCGCGATAGATAATGTAGCTGTGTAACCTTCATCCATTGAGTATTCGATGAATTTTTTAGCCTCATCAGTATCAGCATCAGCAGTAATACCAAAGTATCTAACATCAGCCCAAGCAGCACCTTTTTTATTATCTGGACCACTAAAGTTTGTGATGAAACCAGTTTTTGATGCAAGTTCCGGCGATGTTGGATCACTGTTTATTGTTGGAGGAGCAGAGTCTCTTAATCCTGCTAATTCGTCCATAATAAATGGTGACCAAATAATCATTGGTGTTTTGCCAGCGAAGTAAAGCTCTCTAGATTGTTTCCAGAATAATTCTCCTGGAGGGCTTGCCTTAGCAAGTTCCTTGTAAAACACTAGAGCATTTTTAAGTTCTTTACCTTGTTTCTTTGTTCCACCCTTTTTAACAAAATTAACTCCATTCGCTAAAAGTACATGTTCGAGTACTTGGCTCATAAAGTTTTCATCTGTTTTCGTGGCAGCAACAAATCCAAATCTGTCTGCATTTGATAAAGCTTTTACAGCTTTAGAAATGTTTTCATAATTTGTTGGTGGTTGAAGATTAAATTCTTTGAACAAATCTTTTCTGTAAACAACCATCTGTGTCCAGCCATCAACTGGTACAGCAGCTATTTTTCCACCTTTTTTTGCCATGTTAAGTGCACCTGGAGCAAAAGTATTTTTACCCAAAGATTTAACAACTGCGTTGTTAGCATTAACATCTAATATCCCAGCTTCTGCCCATGGTAATACGTACTGAAGTGTATGATAGATCACATCAGGTAGATCACCTGCAGCTGCTGCAGCTGTAGCTCTTTTTCCAAGATCTTTTTCTTCAACAGGAATTACTTCTACGCTAATACCTGACTTGGCTTCAAAAGCTTTAGCCATTTCTTTCTGCTTTTCCATTCTAGCCGGCTGTACTTCAGTCGTCCAAAATGTAATTCCGGCATAACTCGAGTTTGCCAAAAATACTAAAGCAAAAAGATAAATTATTACTTTTTTCATTTATCCCCCTAATAATTTTATATATAAACGAGAAAACCTACCAAATCTGTCGAGAATGAAAACCCTTTAAAAAAATTATAGATGCTATCGAATTTTTCTATTACTTTAATTTTTAAGTATAAATAAAAATTAAAATCTAAAGTTAAACCAGAAGTTGTATGGCTACTATCGAATTAAAAAATATTGAAAAATCCTTTGGTGCAAACAAGGTCATAGACAAATTTAACATTAAAATTAATCACGGCGAATTTATTGTTTTAGTAGGTCCATCAGGATGTGGAAAGTCGACACTACTAAGAATGATTTCTGGTTTAGAGTCAGTTGATGAAGGTGAAATACATTTAGATAAAAAAATAATTAATAATTTAATTCCATCAAAAAGAGGAATTGCAATGGTTTTTCAATCATATGCTTTATACCCGCACATGAATGTTTACGAAAATATGTCATTCGGATTGAAAAATGAAAAGCTTGATAAAAACGAAATAGATAAAAAGGTAAAAGATGCAGCAAAAACTCTTCAGATTGAAGATCTTCTTGAGAGAAAACCAAGACAACTTTCTGGTGGACAACGACAAAGAGTAGCAATAGGACGCGCAATAACGAGAAACCCTAAATTGTTTTTGTTCGATGAACCGCTTTCAAATCTTGATGCTGCTTTAAGATCAGAAATGCGTGTAGAAATTTCAAAACTTCATAAAAAACTTAGTACGAATATGATTTATGTTACACACGATCAAGTAGAGGCCATGACTCTAGCTGATAAGATTGTTATTTTAAACCAAGGAGTAATGGAGCAATATGGATCACCAGATGAAATATATAACAATCCAAATAATATTTTTGTAGCAGAATTTATAGGGTCACCGAGAATGAATATTTTAAAAATTGATAAAGGAAAAATTAAAAACGGAAATACAATTAATATTTTTAACAGCGATATCCAGTTTAATGGTTATAAATTTAATGATGATATTTATCTTGGAATTAGACCTGAACATATTAAGGCTGATAATTCTCAAGATATAAAAGCCAAGATTAAGATTGATCTTATAGAAAATCTTGGATTTGATAAGATTATATACTCGTCTGTAGATGGTGAAGAGTTTAGAATAAAAACTTCAAGCAATATAGATAAAAATCATTCCCAAATATCATTCTCTAAAGAAAATGTTTATTTCTTTGATTCAAATAAAAATAGGATCAAAAATTAGCAGCCTTTAAAGGACGAAGACATATTCTTAAGTAGTTCAGAATACATGCCTTTACCTTTGTCTAGGGTTGCTCCCAGAGGATCTAACACACCAGTTTTAATATTTGTATCCTTTGCAATTGTTTTTATAATTGATGGATTAAACTGTGGTTCTGAAAAAATACAATTAACTTTTTCATGTTCAATAACTTCTCTAATTTCAGCTAATTGTTCAGCACCAGGTAATACATCTGTATTAACAGTTAACGCCCCAAGAATTTTAATTCCAAATCTATTTTCAAAATATTGATAAGCATCATGGAAAACTACAACTCTTGAATTTTTATTTAAGTCTTTTTTGATGGATTTTGTTAACGCGTCTATATCAGAAATAGCTTCTCTAGAATTAGCTTTGTATTTTGCGCTGTTTGCTGAATCAAGCTTAACTAATTGATTTGTAATTTCTTTAATAATCTCTTTGGCGTTCATTGGGTCTAACCAAATGTGCGGATCGTGTTCTCCGTGAGCATGTCCCTCGTGACCGTGATCATCATGTTTATCCTCTTTGTGTCCATGCTCTTTGTGCTCTTTGTGACCATGATCGTCATGTTTATCTTTTTTATGTCCATGATCGTCATGTTTATCTTTTTTATGTCCATGATCATCGTGCTTATCTTCTTTATGTCCATGATCATCATGACCTTCAAAAATATTTTTTTCTCTAAATTTTAATTTTTTAATTCCTTTTAAATCCATTAATTCTACTTTTGTTGCTTTTTTTGCAATTGAATCTAATGGTTTTTCTAAAAATGCTTCTAAATCTTCACCAACCCAAATAATTAGATCAGCGTTTTCAATCATTTTTGCATGTGATGGTTTTAAGCTAAAACCGTGTGGTGAATTATAACCATCTACTATTACATTAGGTTTTCCAACACCATCCATTACGTATGCAGCCAAAGAATGTATTGGCTTAATCGAAGTAACTACTTTAACGTCTGCAGACACTGTGCTGTTAAAAGAAAATATAGATAAAAATAATGTAATAAATAGGGTTCGTTTCATGTTGCTCCTTAATTTGTTATAATATAACGTTTGTTATAATATTACATTTTGTTAATCAAGAGTTTTATTATGGAAAATAAAAATAAAAAAATTCTCTTAAAAGTGGAAAACGCTAGCTTTTATTTAAATGACAAAGCATTAATAAAAGAAGTTTCATTAGAAATAAAACAAGGTGAAATAGTTACTTTAATTGGCCCCAATGGATCAGGCAAGTCGACCACAGCGAAAATTGCTCTAGGTATTTATAAAAAAATAGAAGGTAGAGTAAGAAGATTTACTGAAAGAATTGGTTATGTACCACAAAAAGTTTCAGTAGATTGGACGCTTCCTATTAGAGTAATTGATTTTATGTCGTTAACTGAAGATTTAAAAAATGATCAAATTAACGTTGCTTTAAATTTAACAGGGGTTGATCATTTAAAAAATAAAAGCTTGAGTAATTTATCTGGCGGTGAATTTCAAAGAGTTTTAATAGCAAGAGCTATTGCAAAAAAACCTGAACTTTTAGTATTAGATGAACCAGTACAAGGCGTTGATTTTAAAGGTGAAATTGCATTGTATGAGTTAATTAAAAAAATATCAGAAAAATTAAATTGTGGAATTCTTTTAATTTCACATGATCTTCATGTTGTAATGTCAGCAACAGACTTTGTTATATGTTTAAATGGACATGTATGTTGTTCAGGGAAACCTCACACAGTAGTTAAAGATGAAAAATATAAAGAGTTATTCGGGGACAGAGCTTCAAATATATTATCTTTATATGAACACGAACACGATCATTCACACTCAGCAGATGGATCAATAGATCCAAAAAAATAATTATGTTTGATGATTTTTTTACTAGAGCACTGATAGCGGGGATAGGAATCTCACTTGTAACAGGACCGCTTGGATGCTTTGTAGTTTGGAGGAGATTGTCTTTTTTTGCGGGTACATTGGCTCATTCAGCACTATTAGGTGTTACCATGGCTTTATTTTTTGAAATTAATATTGCGTTTTCAGTTTTTATAATCTCTGCAGTCTTAGCAATTTTGTTATTACAATTACAAAAGAAAACAAAATTACCAAATGATGCTTTATTAGGTCTATTAGCTCATGCCTCATTAGCTGTTGGACTTGTAGTTATAGGTTTTTTAACTTCAATTAGATTTGATGTAATGGCCTTGTTATTTGGAGACATTTTAGCTGTAAATCAAAATGATTTATTGGTTATTTGGCTTGGTGGAGGTTTAATACTAATTGTTCTTAAATTAATCTGGAAGCCATTATTTGCATCAACGGTGAATTATGAATTATCAGAAGCTGAAGGTATGAAACCAGATAAATTTAATGCAATTTTTACAATTTTAACTGCAGCTCTTATTGCCATCTCAATTAAAATTGTAGGACTCCTTTTGATAACCGGTATGCTTATTATTCCTGCTGCAACTGCAAGAAATGTTTCTAATAATCCTAAACAGATGGTTATTTTTTCAGTAGTATTTGGATTGATATCTGTTTTAGTCGGTTTGTTCACATCATTGAAAATTAATTCAGCTTCAGGACCATCAATTATAACTGCTACATTATTATTATTTATATTATCACTAATAAAATTTAAAAAAGTTTCAGATTTGAAAAAGTAAAATGAAAGTGTTAAAATAATTTATGACTCAGAAACAAGAACAGCTATCGAAAAACCAACAAATTGTTCTTAATATAATTGAAAAGGCAAAAGGACCACTTAAAGCTTATTCAATACTTTATAACGTTCAAAAAAGGGGAATTAAAGCACCCCTCCAGGTTTACAGAGCTTTAGAAAAGCTTATTGAAATAGGAAAAATACATAAAATCGAAAGCAAAAATGCTTTTATTGCTTGTAAAAATTCTGATTGTGAAATTTCAAAAGCAACAGCATTTTCAATTTGCAATAATTGTGAGCACGTTAAAGAAATTAAAAATACCAAACTTTCAAAATATTTAAGTAATTTTGAAGATAATTCTGGAATGAAATATAAGAAATATAATTTGGAATTTTTTGGTTTATGTAGAGATTGTAAATTAAAACAATAATTTCCCTTAAAAACCCTTATTTTACTTACATATAAGATTCACTTTTTAGTTGTGTTCCGGTTACATTAACTTTTTATACATGCTAGTTTTTCGCAATTATTAATTAATAATTAAGGGGGAAAAATGAGACTATTTAAGTTAATAGTTGCTCTGTTTACTTCGATCACTATCACAAACGCTGCTAATGCTGCGGAAGTTAAAATGGCAAAAGCAAATTGGGATACTGGTTATTTCCAAGCTGAAATATACAAGCAAGCTTTGGAAGCAATGGGACACACAGTAACTGAACCTAAAGCTATCAAACCTTCAGTATTCTACGTAGCTGCAGCTGCGGGAGATTTAGACCTATGGGTTAATGGATGGTTTGGAACACACGATGGTTACATCAAAGAAGCCAAAGGAAAAGTTAAAACTGTTGGTTACGTGATGAAAAAAGGCGGATTGCAAGGCTATCTAGTTGATAAAAAATCAGCAGATAAGTATGGAATCAAAAGCGTAATGGATATTAAAGCAAACGCTAAAGCATGGGACTCTAATGGCGATGGTAAAGCAGACATGGTTGCTTGCCCTCCAGGTTGGGGTTGTGAAAAGCAAATTACAAAACACTTTGCTGAACTAGGCTTAGGTGATTTTATTAATCCAGTAAAAGCTGACTACTCTGCTTCAATGGCTGATGTAGTTGCTAAATACAAAAACGGAAAACCAGTATTATTTTATACATGGACTCCGAATTGGACTGTTGGTGCTTTAAAACTTGGACAGGACGTTGTTTGGATAGAAGTTCCTTACAGCGCTACTAAAAAAGTTAGCGTAGATAATGCAACAAAATCTAAAATTAATATGGGTTTTGGTGCTGATGACATCAGACCAGCTGCTAACGCAGATTTCTTAAAAGCAAATAAAGATATAGAGAAGATGCTTAAAAAAGCATCAATTCCTCTAGCTGATATTGCTGCTCAAAACATGAAAATGAATGCGGGCGAGAAAAGCGAAAGAGCAATTAAAAAGCATGCTGCTGAATGGATTAAAGCTAACCAAAGTACTTTCAATAGTTGGATTAAATAGGCTGCAATCATAAGTTCAGTGAACTTAAAACTTGCACCTTCTGACTACGAAATCTACATTCCAATAGCAGAATGGATTGAAAGAAATATTAAAGAGTGGCTGTTTACACAACGGCCGCTCTTTAAGAAGTTAGCCGCACCCATTGATGCTACTCTCGAAGGATTAGATACTCTATTTAATTGGATACCCTTTCCAATTGTCGTTTTAATATTTATTTTTTTTGCATGGAAAACAAACGGGGTAAAATTTGCTTTTTTTGCAGCCGTAAGCTTAATCGCCATTGATTTAGTTGATCTATGGAAAGAAACCATGACAACTCTTGCTATGATTTTTACCGCGGTTATCTTTTGTATGATTATTGGAATACCGTTAGGTATTGCAGCATCAAGAAGTAGAATTTTTGAAATAATTTTAAGACCAATACTAGATATAATGCAAACCATACCCAGTTTTGTTTACCTTATACCCGTTGTAATGCTATTTGGTGTTGGTTTAACACCTGGAGTAGTAGCAACAATTATTTTTGCATTACCACCGGTAATCAGACTTACAAATCTTGGAATTAGACAAGTGGGTAAAGGATTTAAAGAGGCTGGTGCCAGTTTAGGATTATCAAAATTTAAGATTTTACACAGAATTGAATTACCACTTGCATTAAAAACAATTATGGCAGGAGTAAACCAAACTTTAATGTTAGCTTTATCAATGGTTGTGATAGCGGCATTAATTGGTGCCGGTGGCCTTGGTTTAACTGTTTATGTTGCACTTGGAAGATTAGATATTGGTGCGGCAGTAATTGGCGGCACTGGAATTGTAATATTAGCTATCGTATTAGATCGAATTACTCAAAAAATAGTACCTCAGGACAATATTAAAACTAGGTAAATATTATTGATCCAATAACAAAAATCACTATGGCAGTTAAGACAAAAAATATTAACCACCAATACGTCATAACTTTTAGTGAGGGTTTGGTGAATTTACCTTTTTTATATGTCCAAGGCATAAAAGTATACGTGAGTAAAGTTACAAGAATAAAAAAAAGTAAAATATTTGTTAATAGCATATGAGACCTTTAATGTTTAAAGAAGATATGTCAATTGTACATTTGCAGTCATATCTGTTAACAAAAACACTAATATAACAATGACATTTAAAAAAGACCTCATAATTGGGCTTTCCAAAAAAAATAAGTCTATTCCGTCTAAATATCACTATGATTTAAAAGGAAGCAAATTTTTTGAAAAGATAACAAAACAAAAAGAATATTATCCCACAAGAAAAGAAAAGGAGATTTTAAAAAAAATCTCTAAAGAAATACCGAAACTATTTAATGGTAAGCTATCATATGTAGAATTGGGAAGTGGAGCTATAGATAAGATAAAATTACTAATTAATAAAGATGTCAAATATTATGTTCCACTCGATATATCCCTAGATTATGTAAAAAAGTCAGTAAAAAAACTTAAAAAGCAATATCCAAAAATTAAAATAAAACCTAAAAAAATTGATTATTCTAAGCATTTTAAAATACCCAATCTGAAAGAAACAACTAAAGTCTATTTTTTTCTAGGTTCTTCAATAGGCAATTTTCATAATAAAGAGGAAGTTAAATTTTTAAGAAAGTTAAGAAAAAGTATAAATAAAAACAACTATTTGTTTATTGGAGTTGATCTTATTAAAAATAAACAAATCCTTGATAAAGCATACAATGATAAAAAAGGGTATACGGCTAAATTTAGTTTAAATTTAATTAATATTATAAATAGAACACAAAAAACTAATCTGAATATTAATAATTTTTATTATCATGGATATTACAATACTAAATTAAGATGTATTCACGGTTTTTTAGTAAGTAAAATTTATCAAAATTTTAAAATCGGTAATAAGAAATTTTTTTTAAAAAAGAGTGAGAGAATTTTAGTCGAAATTTCAAACAAATTTACTATTCAATCTTTCACAAAACTGGCTTCAAATACTGGTTGGACTACGAAGCGAGTTTGGTTAGATAAACAAAAATATTATTCTCTATTCCTACTAAAATAGTAAGGTATGCGACGTTTTTGCCATTGATAATCATTATCACTTATGTGATAACCATTCTCAAATGGAGAAAACTATGAATAAATTAATTAGAGTAATTGGACTAGCTATTGTTGGTTTGTTTTCAACTTTACTAGTTGCTAACTCAGTTTTCGCAAATGAAGTAAACGTCTTCAGTGCGAGACATTATGATTCTGATGTTCAGCTTTATGAAAAATTCACGGCAAAAACTGGAATAAAAGTTAATGTTGTGTCTGGAAAGGATAAAGCTTTACAGAAAAGAATTAAAGAAGAAGGGAAGGACAGTAAAGCAGATATTTATATAACTGCAGATGCTGGAAGATTAGGAGCTTTTCAAGCTGAAGGAATGTTTCAAAAGGGAGCAAGTTCTGCAGCCTTAAAAAAAGTTGTACCTGCTAATTTTAGATCACCTTATTGGGTTGGAATAGCAAAAAGAGCAAGAATAATTTATTACAATCCAAAAACAGTAAATCCTTCATGGAATATGAGTTATGAAGATTTAGCTGATCCTAAATACAAAGGTAGAGTAGTAATTAGAAAATCAAGCAACATTTATAATCAGTCTCTAGTTGCATCACTTATTAAAAATAATGGTGAAAAAAATACAGCAGCATGGGCCAAAGGAATGGTAAATAACTTTGCTAGAAAACCAACTGGTAACGACAGAGCACAGATATTAGCTGTAGCTGCTGGAGAAGCAGATTGGGCTGTAGCAAACACTTATTACTTAGCTTTAATGTTGTCTGGAAAAAAAGGTGCTGAACAACAAGCGGCAGCTAAAAAAGTAATGCCTTTCTTCCCAAATCAGGACGGAAGAGGCACACATATGAACATTAGTGGCGGCGGTATATTAAAACACGCGCCAAATAAAGCTAATGCAATTAAATTGTTAGAGTTTCTTCTAACCCCTGAAGCTCAACAGCATATTGTTAACAATACTTTTGAGTATCCAATGATACCTGGTGTTAAGGCAAATAAATTAATTGCACAATTTGGTTTAGATTTTAAACAAGATCTAAAAACAAAAGTTTCTAATTATGGAAAACTCCAAGCTAAAGCTTTGAAAGTAATGAACGAAGCAGGCTGGTAATTTTATAATAGAATAATTTAGTCCCTGGACTCCTCCGGGACTAAATTTAGGAGGAGAATTGATAAAGAGGATAAATTTTTGGGTTATTTTTGCGTTTTTAGTACCTTTACTGGTTGCTATACCTATATTTACAGTTTTTTTAAGTTTTTTCGATACAACAGGAAACTATTTAGATCTTTTAAAAGACACCTTTCTTTTAAAGTATTTAAGTAATTCATTTTTAATTTTATTAGGTGTATTGTCACTAACTTTTATATTTGGTGTAACCTCAGCTTATTTTGTATCTTTCTATAAGTTTCCTGGTGTTAATTTTTTTAAATGGGCTTTGATATTGTCTTTTGCTGTTCCAGCTTACATTTACGCTTATTCTTTAGTTGCTTTCTTTGAAAATTACGGGACAGCATTTAGTATATTGACATTTTTATTTGGCGAAGGAGATTATAATAAATATATACCAAAATTTGATGGATTAATTGGATCTATGTTTTCAATTTCTTTCTCTTTGTTTGGTTACGTTTATGTTTTAACAAGAGCTTCTTTCGTGTTTCAATCTCACAATCTTATAGAAGTAGGTAAAAATTTAGGTCTATCATCATATGAAAGTTTTTTTAAAATTATTTTACCTTCTGCAAGACCTGCAATAGTAGTTGGGTTATCTCTTGTTGCAATGGAGACTTTATCAGATTTTGGTACAGTTGATTTTTTTAGTATTTCTACATTAACCACAGCTATTTACAATGCCTGGATTTCTTTTGATGATTTAACAACCGCAAACCAATTGTCTTTTGTTTTATTATTTTTTATCCTTTTATTATTTGTTCTTGAAAATCTATCAAGAAAGGGAGCAAAATATCATCAAAATTCAAAAGGTAACAAGCCTATTCCAAAAATACAATTAGCGGGAAGTAAGTCTATTTTTGCAACCTGTTTTTGCTCAATTTTATTTTTCTGTAGTTTTGTTTTTCCAGTTTCTCAAATGACTTATTGGACGATAAAATTTCCAAAATATTTTCAGGATATCAATTTTTGGTCGCTAAATATGAATACATTGCTATTAGTATTTTTATCTAGTTTATTCTTGATCATATTTTCTTTTATGACTAATTATGGAAATAGAGTATCTAAAAATAAACTAATTAGTTATTTATCAACTTTCTCAGTATCTGGTTATGCGTTACCAGGAATAATTTTAGCAGTTGCATTTATAACATTTATTTCTTGGTTTAGCGATTTTTTAAGTTCAATTTTTGGATTAAACAGTTTTAAGAATGTATTTATTGGATCTGTTGTTGGTCTTGTGATTGCATACTTCGTAAGATTTTTTTCACTTTCTTACAATGGAATTAAGTCTGGTTACTCTAAAATAAATAATTCTATTGATGAAAATGCATACCTTCTTGGATATTCTAAACTTAAAACATTCTCAACTATTCACTTGCCTTATTTAAAGACTAATATATTGCTTGTTGGCGTTTTAATAGCTTTAGAAATTATTAAAGAACTTCCCATCACTCTAATATTGAGACCTTTTAATTTTGAGACTTTCGCAACAAAAGCTTATTCGTATGCCGCACAAGATTTGCTTGAGGCAGCTGCCTTTCCATCTTTATGCCTTATTATATGGGCTAGCATATTTATATTATTTATCTCTAAATATATACTTTCTGAAAAATAAAGTTATATTACCTCTAAATGAACCCAAATTTTCTTGAAATTAAAAATGCCACATTTGTTGCGAGTGAAAAAAACAAAATTAATAACGTGTCACTAACAATAAAAGAAAAAGGGGAGATTGTGTGTTTGTTAGGCCCATCTGGAGTTGGAAAGACAACTATTTTAAGAACAATTGCAGGCTTACAGGAATTAAAATCTGGGCAGATAAATTTAAAAGGAAAAACAATATCTTCTGAAAATTTTAACCTAGAACCTGAAAAAAGAAATATTGCTATGTGTTTCCAAGATAATTCCTTATTTCCTCATTTCAATGTAATGGAAAATATAAATATCGGAGCCAAAAGAAAAAATGGTTCTAAATTTAATTATTCAGATAAAGATTTAATTAAAATCCTTCACTTAGACGGTGTTCAAGAAAAATATCCTCACCAAATTAGTTCTGGCGAAGCACAGAGGGTTTCATTAGCAAGATCTTTGCTTTCTCGACCAGATTTACTCTTATTAGATGAGCCATTTGCTAATATAGACACTAGTTTGAAAGAAGAATTACAAAAGAAAATTAAAGATATTTTAAAAGAATTCAATATTACTACAATTATCGTAACCCACGATTCATACGAAGCATTTTTTATGGGTGATAAATGCGGAATACTATTAGATCAATCACTCAAACAGTATGATGAACCGTACAATATACATCACGAACCAAATTCTCTTGAAGTTGCTAAATTTTTAAATAGAGGAGTTTTTGTTGATGTAAAAGTAGTTGAGACTGATTGTGCTGTTCATAGTTTAAATCACCCAACTCTTGGTGAAATCAGAGGCAAACTAGTAAATAATTTTCCCGTTGGTACTACTGTTAAATTATTATTACAACCAGAGGATTTAAGACATGATGATCAAAGTAAACTAAAATTAGAGGTTATTGACAGAAAGTTTAGAGGCACAAATTTTATTTACACTTTAAAAACGAGCAGTGATGAAAAAATCCCGGTATTTGTCCATTCTCATCATATTCATCAACATGAGAAGTCTGAAAAATTTGGAATTAAAACTCCAATTTTCATTGACCACCTGGTATGTTTTTAAGTAAGTATATATAATTAAATTAGAGCGCCCTTAGCTCAGCTGGATAGAGCATCGGTTTTCTAAACCGAGGGTCGTAGGTTCGAATCCTTCAGGGCGCGCCATTAACACTTTAAAATTGTTGAAATCACTATTTAGGCTGAATCTTTATAATATAACTATATAAAGTATATATTTATAACCCTAATATGATCATGTCATTAAAAGACGCCTCTTTAAGATCTTGAAGAACTGAATTTTATCAAACATAATAAGCAAAATTACATTCAAATGTAATTTATTGTTAACAATAAAAAAGGGGATAAATAATGCTAAGAACATTAAAAGCGTTGGTTTATTTGCTTACTTCAATTGCACTATTAGTTAGTTTCGAAACTAGTGCGTTTGCAAAAAAATCAAAAACTCTTAAGAAAACTCAGAAGATGGGTTTTGTAAGATGTGGTGTCTCTCAAGGTCTTCCAGGATTTTCTAATGCTGATGCATCAGGAAACTGGACAGGTGTTGACGTAGATCTATGTAGAGCTGTTGCAGCTGCTACTCTTGGCGACTCTGGAAAAGTTAAATTTTTTCCATTAAGCGCAAAAGAAAGATTTACAGCACTTACATCTGGTGAGATAGACGTCTTGTCAAGAAATACTACTTGGACATTATCTAGAGATGCTGACATTGGTTTAACTTTTGTTGGTGTAAATTTCTATGATGGACAAGGTTTCATGGTTAGAAAAAGTTCTGGAATAACATCTGTAAATCAATTTAAAGCAGGTGTATCAGCTTGTACTAACTTAGGTACAACAACAGAGCTAAACATGAGAGACTTTTTTAATTCTAAAGGAATTAAATATGAGCCAGTAACTTTTGAAAAAGCTGACGAAGTCGTAGCTGCATATGATGCAGGAAGATGTGATACATACACTACTGATAAATCTGGTTTAGCAGCTCAAAGAATTAAATTGAGCAAACCAAATGATCATATAGTATTACCAGAAACAATTTCTAAAGAACCATTAGGACCTGTTGTGAGACAGGGCGATCCTGTTTGGGAAGATATTGTTAGATGGTCACTAAACGTTATGATCGAAGCAGAAGAGTACGGTATAACATCTGCTAATGCTGACAGCATGAAATCTTCAGAAAATCCAGCAGTAAAAAGATTAGTTGGAGCTGAAGGTGAACTAGGAGCAGCATTTGGTCTAGATAACGACTGGAGCTTAAGAATTATCAAGCAAGTTGGTAACTACGGTGAAAGCTACAAACGAAATATAGCTGATACTGGAATTTTACCAGACAGAGGTCCAAATCAACTTTGGACTAAAGGTGGTATACTTTACGTTCCACCAGCAAGATAATTGCTAATTAATACTATTAAAAAGAAAGGGCTAGATTTATCTGGCCCTTTTTTTTATACATAACAAAAGATGAATCATAAAATTAAAAGCATTATTCCTCAATTATTAACACTTTTATTTGTAGTGGCTGTAATTGGTTTTTTTACTATTAACGCTCAGTTAAACATGGAAGAGAGGGGTATTGATTTTGGTTATGGTTTTTTAAATCAAGAATCATCATTTGATGTTCAATTTTCATTAATTGAATATGATGGTTCACATTCCTACGCAAAAGCTTATTTAGTAGGACTTTTAAATACAATTTTAGTTTCAGTATTAGGTATTATCTTTTGTACAATAATTGGTGTCATTATTGGTATAGCCAGGTTATCGCCTAACTATTTAATTAGAAACACTGCTGCCTGGTATGTTGAATTTTTTAGAAATGTCCCTTTACTGTTACAAATTTTTTTCTGGTACTATGCTGCTTTAAGAGCATTACCTTTACCTGAAAATACGGAACCTCTTTTTGGTGTTACTTATTTAACAGTTAAAGGTTATTACATTCCTCGTTTAATTTGGGAAAATTTTGATATTTTAATTTACTCAATTTTAGCAGCGATAATTTCCATTGTGTTTATAAGAAATTACGCAAGAAAATTACAAGAGGAAAAAGGTCAACAGCTTCCAGTTCTTTTAATTTCAGCAGGGTTGCTATTAGTATTTCCAGCAATAACATTTGTTACTGGGATGGTTCAATTGGAAGTTGCATTACCAGTTTTGAAGCAGCTCTCCAAAACATCTTTTATTTATGCAGAAGGGTTAAGTATTCCACCAGAACTACTAGCATTGGTACTGGCTTTATCTTTATACACCGCAACGTTCGTTGCAGAATGTGTCAGGGCAGGAATTCAAGGAATCAGTAAAGGTCAAAAAGAAGCTGCTGCTTCAGTTGGCTTAACCCCTAATCAAATTCTTAAACTTGTTATAATGCCTCAAGCTTTAAGAATAATTATTCCACCAACTACTAATCAATATTTGAATTTGACTAAAAATTCATCACTAGCAGCCGCTATTGCTTATCCTGATCTTGTCTTGGTTTTTGCTGGTACAGCATTAATGCAGACAGGAAGGGCAATTGAGATAGTTTCAATAACAATGTTAACTTATTTAACCTTAAGTTTATCAATTTCAGTTTTAATGAATTGGTACAACAAAAAAATAGCAATTAAAGAAAAATAAAATGATTAATATTAATATTTTAAAACCAACTAGTTCTAACTTTCAAACCTATTTGTATATAGGTTCAGCTCTTATTTTTATAGGTATTTTTGATGTTTTTTTGAGAAGTTTTTTTAATATTAATTATTTAACTTTTTTACCTGGCTCATTAAATTTCCTTTTTCCTTTGATAATAGGTTTAGTTGGTTTGCAAATGATAAGGCTTGAATATTCAGGTAATAGAATAGTTGATAAAATTAACCAAAATATAAACAATAATACATTTAATGCAGGATTAACCCTAATAATTATATTTCTTACTCTTTTAGTAATTCCACCAGCTTTAGATTGGATGATACTTGAAGCAACGATTTCTGGTGACACAAAAGAAGCATGTGTAGCAACCGAGGGAGCTTGTTGGACATATATAAAAGTATGGTTCAGAAGATTTATGTATGGCATGTATCCTAATGACTTTCACTGGAGAATAAACACTGCATTCATTGTTTTAATTGCATTTGCATTTGTAGGTTATTTTATGAGAGGAAAGTTAAAAAATTATATAACTTTTTATTATGCAATTCTTTATCCAATAATTGCATTTGTTATAATTAATTTTTTAATTTCAGGAGGTTCTTTTGGTCTTGAGTGGGTTGAAACCAATGCATGGGGTGGATTATCTCTAACATTTATCGTCTCATTTTTTGGCTTAATTTTTTGTTTTCCCCTAGGAATGATTTTAGCTTTAGGAAGAAGATCTGAGTTACCAGTTATTAGATATATTTCAATTGGTTATATAGAGTTTTGGAGAGGCGTTCCATTGATTACAGTTTTATTTATGTCATCTGTTATGTTTCCTATGTTCCTGCCTTCTGACGCTTTTGTAGATAAACTTATCAGAGTAATTGCAGCGATTATACTTTTTGAAGCCGCTTATGTTGCAGAGGTTATAAGGGGTGGATTACAAGCATTACCAAGAGGTCAGTATGATGCCGCTAAATCTTTAGGAATGGGATATTGGAAAATGCAAATTTTTGTAATTTTACCTCAAGCTTTAAAATTAGTAATACCGGGAATTGCAAATACATTTTTAGCGTTAGTGAAAGATACACCGTTAATTTTTGTTGTCGGTTTATCCGAAGTGGTAGGAATGCTGCAAATGGCTAAAACAAATCCCAAATGGCTTGGATATGCCATGGAAGGCTATATTTTTGCCTCTATATTATTCTGGGCAATTTGTTATGCTATGAGTAAATATAGTCAATATTTAGAGTTAAAATACAAAACAGAAAGATAAAATGTCAGAGTCAATTATACAAATGAAAGAAGTAAATAAGTGGTTTGGTGACTTTCAGGTTTTAAAGGACATTAATCTTGAAGTTAAAGAAAAACAGAAAATAGTTGTTTGCGGTCCATCTGGTTCAGGAAAATCAACCCTAATAAGATGTATTAATAGACTTGAAGAACATCAAAAAGGATCAATTATAGTTGACGGTAATGAATTATCTGAAAAAACAAAAGATATAGAAAAAATTAGAGCAGAAGTTGGAATGGTTTTTCAACAATTTAATTTATTTCCTCATCTATCAATTTTAGATAACTGCACATTAGCACCAATCTGGGTTAAAAAGACTCCTAAGAAACAAGCTGAAGAATTTGCCATGAAACAATTAGAACAGGTACAAATAGCTGATCAAGCAGCTAAATTTCCTGGTCAATTATCTGGGGGACAACAACAAAGAGCTGCCCTTGCTAGAGCTTTGTGTATGGAACCAAAAATTATGCTTTTTGATGAACCAACATCAGCATTAGATCCTGAAATGATTAAGGAAGTTCTTGATGCAATGGTTAATTTAGCTAAAGGCGGAATGACGATGATAGTTGTCACTCACGAAATGGGTTTTGCAAAAGAAGTAGCTGACGAGGTTGTTTTTATGGACGAAGGAATGATAGTTGAAAGAGCAAAAACAAAAGATTTCTTTGCAAATCCTAAAAATGAAAGAACTAAACTTTTCTTAAGTCAAATACTTTAATTACTTGTTTTCAGCACAAAGTGATGAAAAAAATTATTTTATTTTTAACAATAAATATTACAATTTTTCTTCCAGGTTTCTTATCAGGTCATGTTAAGCATTATAATAATTTAAAATATTTAGAGTACGAAATTTACCTAAATAGCGAACTAATTGGTACACATGTCTTTAATTTTAAAAAAGACAAGAACACACTATCAGTCAATACAACGGGTAGATTTAAAGTAAAAAAACTTGGTATCGAATTAATGGATTACAAAACGAAAACTGAAGAAATTTATGTAAATGGACAACTAAATAATTATTTTTCTGAGACCTTTCAAAATGATAAGAGAAAATATGTAAATTTATCTTATAATAAGGCAAAAAAACTCTTTGAAATTGACGGATCATCCTTCAAAGGATCAACAGATAATAATAGTATTGTTGGAAGCTGGTGGAATCACGAAATTATTAATAAAGAAACACAAATTAGTGCTGTATCAGGAAGAGTATTACCGCAAAAAGTTAAATTTTTAGGAAAAAAAGAACTTATTTTATTTGATAAAAAATATAAAGCTTTAAAGTTTCATTTTTTATCTAATAATAATAAACCAACAAATAAAAAGAAAATAAATTTTAATGTCTGGTATGATGAAAAAACACTTTTATGGTTAAAAATGTCTTATGAAAAAATGGGTAAATGGGAATACAGGCTGAAAAAACACACTTTTTATTAATTAGGAATAAATCTTGTCCTTTATTTTCCATATATGTCAACCCCTTTTTGATAGATTTTTAAGGCCGACAAGACCCAAAAAAAAATATTTTTACTGTTGCCTAATATGGTTTTTTCATGTTCAATTTAATTTTTTTCAAGACTTAATTAAGGGGATAATGGAAGATACTTTTAATACGCATATGGGTAAAAGGTTGAGAATGCGAAGACTATCTCTGGGTCTAACTCAAACAAAGGTTGCAAATGCAATTAACGTTACTTTTCAACAGATACAAAAATATGAAAAAGGAACAAACGGAGTAAGTTCAAGTAGACTTATGCAGCTAGCTAATTTTTTAAAAGTTCCAATAACTTATTTTTATGAAGACTTTCCTAATTATAAGTCAGAAAATTCTATCGAAGCAAATAATTCTGACTTAAATTATTCTTTTTTAGTAAAAACATTTTCAAAATTATCGGATACTGATAAAAATAAGTTAATTCAAATTTTGAGAAATTCTACAAGTTTAAAAGATACGGGTTAATTATTTTAAATCAATTTTTGGCTCCTCGGGCAGGACTCGAACCTGCGACCAATTGATTAACAGTCAACTGCTCTACCAACTGAGCTACCGAGGAATAAAAAAACAACATACATTTTTAATAAATTAAAACAACTAATTATTTAAAGCTTTTAATAGAGTTTTTAATGGTAATAGTAAACACGTTTTTCGAGAAGCATTACTTTTGTTCATAATTTTTTTGAAAGAGCTCCAGTCTCTATTATTTTTGATATTTTTATTATCTTTAAAAAAACCACCAGATAATTTTATAAAATTGAGCGTATCTTTAACCGATTTATTTTTTATTCTCTTAGCCAGAAGACTTGCAGATGCATTACAATAAATACAAAAATTACCCTCATATTTAAGTTCTAATATTTTTTTATTTTTTACTGTCAGGTATATTTTAATAAAATCTCCACAAATAGAACTTTTTGAATTTGAGTAGTGAGAGTGGTTATCAAGGAAACCATAGCTCTCAGTATTTGATGCAATTTTTAAAATTTCTTTATCAATCATATAACTGTTTTAATATATGGAGGCCACGCCCAGAATCGAACTGGGATAGAAGGATTTGCAATCCTCTGCGTAACCATTCCGCCACGTGGCCATACTAGATTAATATAGGTTTATATATAAAAATAAAGCTAGAAGTTTGCAAATATTATTAATATTTATAAGTATGAGTTTTGATAAATATAATCACAAAAAAGTAGAGCCAAACATATATTCATATTGGGAAAAAAATAACTTATTCAAACCAAAGAAAAATAAACGTTATTTTTCAATTGTAATACCTCCTCCAAACGTAACTGGTAGTCTTCACATGGGACATGCATTAAACAATTCTTTACAAGATGTTTTGGTTAGATTTCATAGAATGAATAACTATGAGACTTTGTGGCAACCGGGTACTGATCATGCTGGAATAGCAACCCAAGCTTTAGTTGAAAAAAATTTAAAAAATCAGGGGGTTGATAAAAATGAAATTGGAAGAGAAAAATTTGTAAAAAAAGTTTGGGAATGGAAAGACGAATATGGTGGAAAAATAATTAATCAACTAAAAAAATTAGGTTGTTCCTGTGACTGGTCAAGAAATGCATTTACAATGGATAAAAATTTATCAAACTCTGTAATAAAAGTATTTGTTGATCTTTATAAAAAAAAATTAATTTACAAAGCTAAAAAATTAGTTAATTGGGATACAGTATTAAAAACAGCAATTTCTGATCTAGAAGTTGATCAAAGGGAAGTAAGTTCAAAACTTTATTATATAAAGTATGAAATAGAAAATTCATCTGAAACAATTACTATTGCTACTACTAGACCAGAGACCATGCTTGGAGACACAGCCATTGCAGTTAATCCTAAGGATAAAAGATATTTCAATTTAGTAAATAAATTTGCAGTTTTACCTATAGTTGGAAGGAAACTTAAAATAGTTCAGGATGATTATGCTGATCCAGAGCAGGGTAGTGGTGCTGTTAAAATTACACCAGCTCATGATTTTAATGATTTTGAAGTTGGTAGAAGACAAAAGCTTAAATCCATAAATATTTTTACAGAAGATGGAAAAATTAATAATAATGCTCCGAAGGAATATATAGGTTTAGACAGATTTGAAGCTAGAAAAAAAATAATTGATAAATTGAAAGAATTACAAATCTTTGAAAAAGAAGAAACTATAAAAAATAAAGTGCCTTACGGTGATAGATCTAATTCTATAATTGAACCTTTTTTAACTGAACAATGGTTTTGTGATGCAAAAAAATTATCTATCAAGGCTAAAAAAATTGTTAAAAAAAAAGATACAAATTTTTTTCCACCAAATTGGTCTAAAACATACTTTCAATGGATGAACAATATTGAGCCCTGGTGTATATCTAGACAACTTTGGTGGGGCCACCAAATTCCAGCCTGGTACGGACCGGATAAAAAAATATTTGTTGCAGAAAATCAAAATAAAGCTGAATTATTAGCTAAAAGATTTTATAAGAAAAAAATTAATTTAAAAAGAGATCCGGATGTACTTGATACATGGTTTTCCTCAGGTCTATGGCCTTTCGCTACACTAGGGTGGCCTGATAAAAACTATTATTTAAAAAAATTTTACCCAACATCGGTTTTAGTGACCGGTTTTGATATAATTTTCTTTTGGGTGGCTAGAATGATGATGTTGGGTATGCAATTTTTAAATAAAGAACCGTTCAAAGAAGTTTATGTCCATGCACTTGTGAGAGATGAAAAAGGACAAAAAATGTCAAAATCAAAAGGAAATGTAATTGATCCTTTAGTCCTTATAGATAGTTATAGTGCAGATGCTTTAAGGTTTACTTTATTATCTATGGCATCACCAGGTAGAGATGTAAAACTTTCAGAACAAAGAGTAAAAGGATATAGAAATTTTTTAACGAAAATATGGAATGTTAATAATTTTCTTAAAGTTAATAAATGTACATTTGATGGAGTGATTAAACCTAAAAACCTCAAACTTAATATTAATAAATGGATTTATAACGAACTTATTGAAACAAAAATTTTAACAGAAAACTTTATTAAAAATTATCGTTTCGACGAAGCTGCAAAAACAATTTATAAATTTGTTTGGAATACTTATTGCGATTGGTACTTAGAACTCTCCAAAACCATTTTAATTTCTAAAAACAACTCAGATATTAAAGAGATAAAAAGGACATCTGGTCAAGTTTTTAAGGAAATATTAATATTATTACACCCATTTATACCATTTATAACAGAGGAACTATGGTTAAGAAATAAATTGAAAACAAAAACTACTAAATATCTAATGTATTCCAATTGGATAAATCTAAAGAAATTAAAAACTGATAAAAGTATTCAAAGTGTTAATGAAATTATAGAATTAATATCAAGTGTAAGATCATTTAAAAATGAACTCAATGTAAGTCCAGGGTCATTTGTAGATATCTCGATAGAGAAATTAGATAAAAAAAAACAAATGTTATACTTAAAAAATGAAATAGTAATTAAAAAACTAGGGAGAATTAATTCAATCTTCAAAAAAGATATGTCAAAACAATCAGCAAATTTAGTATTTGGCGGTCAAATACTAAAATTATATTTTGATAAAAGCATCGATCTTGAATTGATTAAACAAAATTTATTAAAAAAACAAAGCAAAATACAACAAGATTTAGATGTAGTGAATAAAAAATTAAATAATTCTAGCTTTGTGAAACGTGCACCAAAGCATATTGTAGAACAAGAAAAAAATATCTATAATAATTTAAAAATTAATATTGAAAAGATTACTTTTACAATAAATAGTTTAAAATGAAAAAATTTAATAAGAAAAAATTACCCAGTCGTCACACAACTTTAGGTCCAGAGAAAGCTTTTCAAAGATCTTTTTATTATGGTATGAATTTGACAGAAAAAGATGTTTCTAAACCCTTTGTTGGTGTTGTATCAACCTGGAATGAGGCTGCCCCATGTAACATAGCCTTAATGAGACAGGCGCAGTCAGTAAAAAAAGGAGTTAAATTAGCTGGCGGCACCCCAAGAGAATTCTGCACTATTACTGTTACTGATGGAATAGCTATGGGTCATGAAGGTATGAAATCATCTTTAGTTTCAAGAGATGTAATTGCAGATTCAACAGAGCTGACAGTTAGGGGACATTGTTATGATGCATTAGTAGGGTTGGCAGGTTGCGATAAATCATTACCGGGATTGATGATGGCAATGGTAAGATTAAATGTGCCTAGTGTTTTTATTTATGGAGGATCAATTTTACCAGGTAGATTAAATGGAAAAGATATAACCGTTCAAGATGTTATTGAAGGTGTTGGCGAGTATTCATCTGGAAGAATTACTGAACACGCTTTGAGAAAATTAGAATTAAAAGCCTGTCCTAGTGCAGGTGCTTGTGGTGGACAATTTACAGCAAATACGATGGCGTGCGTCTCAGAAGCAATTGGATTGGCTCTACCTTATTCTGCTGGAACACCAGCTCCATATCAAAAAAGAGATAAATATGCATTTGATAGCGGGAAGATGGTTATGAATTTGATGAGAAAAAAAATTAGACCAAGAGATATCGTAACGAAGAAATCACTAGAAAATGCTGCAGCAATTGTTGCAGCAACTGGAGGCTCAACAAATGCAGCACTACATCTTCCTGCTATCGCAAATGAAATAGGAATAAAATTTGATCTGATGGATGTTGCAAGAATATTTAGAAAGACACCTTATCTTGCAAACTTAAAACCAGGTGGATTATATGTAGCAAAAGACATGTGGAAGGCTGGTGGCATACCAATGCTACTTAAAACAATGTTAGACGGAGGATATATTCATGGTGATTGTTTGACTGTAACAGGAAAAACCATGAGAGAGAATTTAAAAAACATTAAATTTAATAAAAAACAAAAAGTCATGAGAAGTTATAACAATCCTTTGTCAAAAGATGGTGGTGTTGTAGGACTTAAAGGAAACCTTTCACCTGATGGCGCAATAGTAAAAATTGCTGGACTTAAAAATTTAAATTTTACTGGAAGAGCAAGATGTTTTGATACTGAGGAAGCAGCCTTGAAAGCGGTCTTAAAAAAAAAATATAAAAAAGGTGATGTAATTGTGATTAGATATGAGGGTCCGAAAGGAGGACCAGGCATGAGAGAAATGTTGCAAACAACTGCTGCAATATATGGACAAGGAATGGGAGAGAAAGTTGCACTCATAACGGACGGAAGATTTTCTGGAGCAACTAGAGGTTTTTGTATTGGACACGTAGGTCCAGAAGCATCTGTTGGTGGTCCTATTGGTTTATTAAAAAATGGAGACATAATTCATATAGATGCGAAAAAAGGAACAATCAATGTTGATCTTTCAAGAAAAGAACTATCTAAAAGAAAGAAAAAATGGAAACCTAAAAAAATTAATTTTGGAAATGGTACTTTATGGAAGTACGCACAAACAGTTGGACCAGCCTATCTAGGTGCATCAACACACCCTGGTGGGAAAGAAGAAGTTAAGTGTTACGCAGATATTTAAATGAGAATTAGACCCATCATTCTTTGCGGAGGAGAGGGAACTAGACTTTGGCAAAAACCATCAAGAAATGAACCAAAACAATTTATAAATTTTGGAGGATGGACTCTAATAGAAAAAACTTTAAATAGAATAAAAGGACCAATTTTTGATTACCCAATTATTAGCACGAATGCAAAATATTTAGATAAAATCAAATATTTTTTAAAAAAAAATAAATTTAATAAATATAAAATTATTTTAGAACCTGCAAAGAGAAATACAGCCCCAGCTGTACTGTCAGCTGCTTTAATACACTCAATTCCAAGTAAGCAACCTTTGCTTTTTTTACCAGCAGATCATCTTTTAGAAAAGATCAATGTTTTTAACAAAAACTTACTCAAACACTCTAAATATTTAAATAAAAATAATATTTTTTTATTTGGAATTAAACCCACTAACCCCTCGAACCAGTATGGCTACCTGAATGTAAAAAAAGTTGGAAAAAATTTAAAAAAAGTAGTTAAGTTTGTCGAAAAACCTTCCGTTAAAAAGGCAAAGCTATTAATCAAAAAAAACTGTTTATGGAATTCAGGAATGTTTTTTGCAAGAAAAGATTCTATTATTAATAATTTTAGAAAATTCGACAACAAGACTTTAAAATGCTGTTATCAATCAATCATCAAAGGTAAAATTAAAGAAAAGATAATATTGCTAAACAAAAAAAAGTTTTTAACTTCTCCCGCAAATTCTTTTGATTACGCCATTTTAGAAAAATCTAATTATATTAATTGTATATCACTAAATATACCTTGGACAGATCTTGGAAATTGGATAGAAATTTTGAGAGTATTTAACATAAATAAATTTAAATATTTTAAAAAGAATAATGTATTTATAAGACCATGGGGGAAGTATGTTAATCTATTCCGTGGTAATAATTTTTTAATCAAAGAATTAATTGTAAATTCAAAATCATCAATTAGTTTACAGAAACATAACCATAGATCAGAACATTGGACAGTAATTCAAGGAAAACCTAGAATAACAATAAATAAAAGAAAATTTTTTATTTACGAAAAGGATTCGGTTTACATACCTATAAAAGCTATTCATAGAATAGAAAATTTATATAAAAAACCTGTAAGAATTATGGAGGCTCAAATTGGTTCCATTTTAAAAGAAAGTGATATTGTTAGGTATAAAGATGTTTATGGAAGGACTAATTAATATCTAACTCTATAGGTGTATGATCAGAAGGTTTAATTTTTGATCTAGGTTTTTTATTTATAAAAATATTTTTCACGTTATCTAATATATTATTTGAAACTAAAAAATGATCAATTCTCAAACCATTATTTTTTTGCCACGAACCCGAAGTGTAATCCCAGAAAGTGTATTCCTGTTTATGTTTGTTTATATGCCTATAGGTATCTACGAAACCTAAATTTAAAAGTTCTCTAAATTTTTTCCTTATCTCTACCTTGAATAAAGCATCATTTTGATATTTTAAGTGATCATGACAATCTATTTCCTCTGGTATAACATTAAAATCTCCAGCTATAATTATATTTTTATTTTTCTTTAAAATTTTATTTATTTCTTTAATAAAAGTATCTAGCCACTTTTTTTTATAATCATACTTTTCAGTATCAATTGGGTTTCCATTTGGTACATAAATATTAATTAATTTAATTAATTTATTTTTAATTTTTATATCGCCTTCTATTATTCTAGATTGTTTTAATTTATCTTTAATAAAATTAGTGTTTATATTTTTCAACTTTACTTTAGATAAAAAAGCGACACCATTATAACTTTTTTGCCCAAAAATATATGAATCATAACCCTGTTTTTTAAAGTCGTCTAAGGGAAAATTTTTATTTTCAGTTTTTATTTCTTGGAGCATTAGTACATCTGGTTTTGATAGTTTAATATAATCAATAATATTTACTATCCTTGCACGGACAGAATTTACATTCCATGATATGATTTTCATTTATACTGAGAATGAAAGACCGCAGCCACATGATGAGCTGGCTTGTGGGTTATTGATCACAAAAGAATTTCCAATAAGCTCTTTTTTAAAATCAACAACTGAACCACTAATTATTTTTAACGAATTAATATCGATAATTGCTTTGTTGAAAATATTATCATTTTTATTAACTTTATCGTCAAATGAAAAGTTATACTTAAAACCTGAACAACCACCACCTTGTACTGAAATTCTGAAATATGTTTTAGGACTTTTTTCTTCAAGAATCCTGTCAATTTCATTTTTTGCTGTTTCTGTAAATTCAATTTTGTTATTCATATTTTGTAAATACTGTATTATACATTTTTATCATATCTTATGCAAAACAGTGAATATTCTAAATTTGCCACACCAATTCTTTCAAAAGGTAGAATTTTTAAAGAAAAATCAAGTTTATTAAGATCTCCTTATCAAAGAGATAGAGACCGCATAATACATTCTACGGCTTTTAGGAGGCTAAAGCACAAGACACAAGTTTTTGTAAATACTACTGATGATCACTATAGAACAAGAATAACTCATTCTTTAGAAGTTTCTCAAATAGCACGAACCTTAGGAAAAATATTTAATTTAAATGAGGATCTTTGTGAAACATTAAGCCTTGCACACGATATTGGTCACCCACCATTTGGACATGCTGGAGAAGAGGCATTAAATGAATGTATGATAAATTTTGGTGGCTTCGATCATAATGTTCAAACAATAAGAATTTTAACTTTATTAGAAAATAAATATTACAATTTTCCAGGATTAAATCTTACAATTGAAACTTTAGATGGTTTAATAAAACACAATGGACCTGTTTATGATGAAACAAAATTTAAAAATATATTAGGAAGTAATATTTTTAAAAATAAAATAAATTATAAACTTAACCCCTCATTGGAGTCACAAATTTCAACAATCTCTGACGATATTGCATATAATAGTCATGATTTAGAAGATGGTTTAAAAGCAAAATTATTTAATATTAATGACCTTCAAAACATACCTGTAATTTCTGAAATTATTCGTAAACATAGAAAAAAATTAAAAACAAAAGATATTGAGCTTGTTTTAAGGCAAATTATTAGGGAAATAATAAATGTTATGGTGAGTGATTTAGTTAAAAATATTAAAAGAAATATTAAAATATTTAAACCTAAAAATATCAATGATATTTATAAATCAAATAATAGATATGTAAATTTTTCAGATGATTTGATGAATTTTGATTATGATATAAGAGAATTTTTAAAAGACAAAATGTATAATAATAAAGACGTTTTAAAAAAAACATTAAAAGGAAAAAAAATTATAACCTTTTTATTTTCTAAAATAAGAAAAAATCCAAATAAATTTATAAAAAAGAAAGTTTTGAAAACCTCGATAAACAAGGAAAGATCCGTGTGTGATTTTATTGCAGGAATGACAGATAGATACGCTATAAATCTTTTTAATTTAATAAAATGATTAAAAGTCTCAAAATTAACAAAAGTTTAGAACAATATATTTCAAAAAATAGTTATGATCTTCATCCTGTTCAAAAAGAAATTATAAAACATAATGAAAAATTAGGTAGAATAAAAAAAATGCAAATTTCAGTAACTCAAGGATATTTTTTCCAATTCTTTATTAAAACAACCAATATAAAAAAAATATTAGAAATTGGTACCTTCACAGGATACAGCTCAATAACAATGGGTTTAGCATTACCCAATACTGGTAGCGTGACTTGTTTAGATAAAAATAAGGTAACTACAAAAACTGCTTTGAAGTTTATTAAAATGGCTAATTTACAAAAGAAAATAAATTTAATACTTGCTCCTGCTTTAAATACTTTAAGAAAATTTATTAAGTTTAATAAAAAATATGATTTAATCTTTATAGATGCTGACAAAGAAAATTATAAAAATTATTTTGATTTATCTATAAAACTGTTAAATAAAAATGGTTATATTATTATAGATAATGTTTTATGGCACGGTGATGTTGCTAAAAGAAATAAAAACGATAAATTTACCAATATAATTAGAGAGTTTAATTCTTTTGTTAAAGATGATATTAGAGTAGAAAAAATTATTTTGCCAATTGGTGATGGGATTACCATATGCAAGAAAGTATAAATGTTTCATATTTTTAGTTTCTATAAATTTAAAAAATTAAAAAACCTTAAGTCTTTTAAGAAAAAGTTTATTAATATTTTAAAGTTTAATTCTATAAGAGGTACAATTATCATATCGCACGAAGGTCTGAATGGCACTATTTCGGGCAAATCTTTAAATATTCAAAAAATTATAAAAAATATTAAATCATTTTATAACTTCAAAAACTTTGACTCAGAAAACCATTCCGATTGTGAATTTCAACCTTTTAAAAAGGGTAAAATAAAAATTAAAAATGAGGTGGTTCCAATTGGTAAACAATTTTACGCAAATAATAGTAAAAATTGCTACATCGAACCAAGTAAATGGAATAATCTTTTGAAACAAAAGGATGTTCATATTCTAGACGTAAGAAAATCTTTTGAGTACCATGTAGGAACTTTTAAGGGAGCTAAAAATCCTAATCTTGATAATTTTAGAGATTTTCCAAAATATTTTAAGAAATTTAATAAAAATAGTAAAATAGCTATGTTTTGCACAGGTGGTGTTAGATGCGAAAAAGCATCTAATTATCTTAAAAGAAAAGGTTTTAATAATGTTTTTCAATTAAAAGGGGGAATACTTAATTACCTTAAAAATATAAACCAAAATTCTAGCATGTGGAAAGGTGAGTGTTACGTTTTTGACAATAGAGTTTCAGTAAAACATAAACTAAAGATTGGAACTTATTCAATTTGTAGCGGATGCAGAAAACCAATATCTTTAAATGAAAAAAAATCTGAAAAATATTTTGAAGGTATCTCGTGCCCCAAATGTCATGATAAATTATCTGTCTCTCAAAAAGAAAGATTTACGATGAGACAAAAACAAATTATTGATGCAAAGAAGCTGGGTAGAAATTATTTTTTTAAAAAAGAATATCAGTGAGTTTTAATTGGAAAATAGTTCAACCATAACCTCGAAACCAATAATTCAGTTATTAAAAAAAATAGCAATACCAGCTAGTACAGGCAGTATATTTCAAACACTATTTAATATTGTAGATACGTTTTTTGCAGGAAAAATATCTTCAGATGCCTTAGCAGCTTTGGCAAAATCATTTCCATTATATTTTATAATCATCTCTGCTGGGATAGGTATTGTGGCTGGCTGTAATTCATTAATTTCTAATTCATTAGGTCAAAGAAATAGATTTGCTGCATTAATATATTCGCATCACACTTTTATATATTCAATATTATTATCAATTATTATTACAACTCTAGGCATCTTATTTTCTTATGACATATTAAAATTAATGGGAAGTTCCTCAGAAAGTATAATTTTAGCAAAAAAATATACTGATATTATTTTTTATGGAACAGTTTTCTTTCTATTACTTACTTCCCTAAATGCAATTCTTTATTCTCAAGGCGACACCAAAACCTATAGAAATGTACTTATAGTTGGTCTTTTTGCTAATATTTTATTAAATCCAATATTCATTTTTGGATTTTTGTTTATACCAGCTTTTGGCATAGCTGGACTTGCAATCTCGACAATTTTAATTCAATTTTTTGCGTGTGTATATCTATATTACAAAGTAAATCAAACTATTCTGAAAATTAATTTTAAATCTGAAAGTTTCCTTATAAGAAAAAATTTCTTTTTAAATATTTTTAACCAATGCATGCCGATAACATTTGCATTATTTCTTGTTGCATTGGGAAGCTATTTAATTTTGTCTTTTATAAGTGTTTTTGGTGATGAAGCAGTAGCAGGATATGGAGCAGCAATTAGATTTGAACATATTTTTACTCTTCCAGTTATTGGTCTAAATACTGCGGTTATTACGATAGCTGGTCAAAATTTTGGTGCAAGGAGATATGATCGAGTTCGAGAGACCTATAAAAAAGCTACATTTATTGGTTTCATAATAATGTGCCTTTCTGGCATAGTTATCTTTTTGCTCTCAGAATTCATCATTAGTTTATTTACAAATGACCTTGAGGTAATTAAGTTTGGATCAAATTATTTGAGAATTGCAGCATTTATTGGTCCAATTTATCCAGTATTTTTTATTTCACACGCCTTGTTTACATCACTTAAAAAAACTCACTATATATTTTATTCAAATCTTTTTAGAATGGTAATACTCCCATTCATAATTATTTGGTTAATTCTTAATGTATACGAAGGTTATTTTCAGGATATATTTTATGGATTACTTTTTATGAATTGGTTGTTTGGAGCAGTTGTTCTATTCGTTTCTAGAGCGTTAATGATTAAAACTTTTAAAGAACAAAAAAAAGTCTTTTTTGTTTTCTAAATTTAATAGTTTTGTTTAACTAAATAATAATATATAAAACCTATGTTTGGTGAGGTGGGTGAGCTGGTTTAAACCAGGAGTTTGCTAAACTTCCGTAGGTGTAACAATCTACCGCGAGTTCGAATCTCGCCCTCACCGCCATCTAATTAAAAAACTTTTCCAGCTTTACAGGTTTTTGACTAAGCATGTATTTGTATACATTCATATTTTCTAATACTCTCTGAACATAATTTCTTGTTTCTTCAAATTTTATTAGTTCTATCCAATTAACATAATCGATTTTATTTTTGCTAGGATCACCATTTAACCTTCGCCATTGCCTTACTCGTTTAGGTCCTGCATTATATGCAGCTATAGCAAATGGATAAACCTCTGCATAATCATTTAAAAGAGAATTAAAATAATAAGTACCAAGACTAATATTATATTCAGGATCAGAGGTTAATTTTCTTTTACTATAAGTCACATCCATTTGTTTTGCTACTAGCTTTGCCGTATACGTCATTAATTGCATCATACCTTTTGCACCTGCATAACTATTTGCTTTTGGATCAAACTCACTTTCCTGTCTCGTAATTGCCAAAATTATTTCTTGTGATGGCATTGATTTACCTTTTAGCACTCTTGGAGTATTTATGATTGGATAATTAAATTTGTTATAGAATCTTTTTTCATATGATGCTTTTTTAGATACTTGAATGGAATAGTCATATCTCCCAACATTTGTTGCAAGTTTTGCAGCAAGAACTTCACTTCCTTTTTCTATATTTAATTCAGCAAGATGTTTTATTATATCTTTACTGTATTTAGTTTTATTAAGCTCATATAAAAGAATTACATGTTTAGTAAGTGGATTTTCATTAAATTCTTTTTCGAATTCCTTAGAGTACTTAGAGTCATCGATTAATTCAAAATCTTCAAAAGGTTTGATTTTTTGAAAAGATAATTGACCATAATAAGTTGTTAAAAATTTTGAGCCTTCTTCATAAAATTTTGTAGCTAATTTTTCGTTTCCAATTTTTTCATATGTTTTCCCGATCCAGTATGCCCCCCTAGCTAAACTAATTGGGTATCCTACATTGTCATAAAATTTTTTAAAATGTTGAAGAGCTATATAAGGATCATTTAAAAAACTTAAAGATATCCATCCAGACATCCACTCTGCTTCAGCATACTCGGGTCCTTCACTCATAGAATGATTTTTTGCAACCTCGTATGCTTCTTGATATCTTTTTTTATAAATTAAAGATCTTGATATTATAGATCTCTCTTTCCACCATAACTCAGGTTTTATCAAAGCTGTTTCATTATTAGGAATTTTGTTTATGATTTCTAAAGATGAGTCTAGCCTTCCTCTTCTTCTTCTCCATTTTAATCTGTCGTAATTTAACCCCATATCATTTTTAAACCTGGCTGGAACATCAGCTATAGCTTTATCGACGCCGTAAGAACTGCTCATTACAATTTGTCTAGCATTATAAAGTGCTCTGTGATCTTGAGGTAAATATCTTAAAATTCTTTTTAAATCCCATCTTTTATATTCCCACGCCATATACTCAGCTCTTTTAATATGATCGGATGAATTTAAAATTTTTTTGTATTTTTTATTAAGATATCTTAGATCTTTTGAGCTTAAAGATGCTGTAATCCAACCTTCCTTAATCAACTCAGACCCCTCAGAAATATTCCCCTTTAATATGTATGCTTCTCCTAATTTAATTTTACCAAATCCACTAAGTGGAGGATTTGAGACAAACCAACCAATGACTGTATTAGGACTGGTGGTTTTTAAATTTATTTTATGTTCAGCAAGATATTTTAACCTGTTAATCCTTGGATAATTTGGGTTCTTATCAATAAAGTTTATATATTCATCAAAACTTGACTTATTGGTTTTTTCTTTAAGGTAAATCCAAGTAACTAAATTTCTAAAATCTTTATTTTTAACTCTTTTAGAAAGAGCAAATGCTGTACTCCATTTTTTTTTAGTTATATTATCAAATATTTGTTTTGCATAATTATAATCTTTTTTTGATAAAATATTTGAACTTTCAGCAACTTTTACAATTTTCTTTTGGTAAGTTACGGGTTTTTTTACTGGTAAAATAAATTCATTACTTATTGTTTCTGAAATTATTTTTTCTTTTTGTGATAAATTAACTTTTTCGTTTTCTTTACTTTTTTTTGGTATTTCAATATTCTTAATTTTTTGTTCAGCTAGTTTATTTTTGTTATTAGCTACTTTAGGCTTTTCTTTCGGTAATAATTGTTTCTTAACTAAAGTTTTATTTATTTTAATATTTGGTTTTTTTTTAGGTAATATTACACTTATCTTTTTTTCATTTTTAACTGTCAGTATTTTGGGTTTAGATTTAGGAAGTAGTTTTAAATTACTATCAGATAGAGCAGGTAAATATGATAAACTGAACAATAAAAAAACTAGACTAATTAAATGTTTAAGCATAAAGTTACGAGAATTTAGTTTAATACTATATAAATAAATATGTTTAAAGGTTCAATCGTAGCTTTAATTACACCATTTAAAAACAATGTTTTAGACCAAGATAAATACACGTCTTTAATACATCATCATATTAAAAATGGAACAAATGGAGTTGTTCCAGCGGGCACAACTGGCGAGTCGCCTACACTAGATCATGATGAGCATAAAAAAGTTATAGAAATAGCAGTTAAAGAAACGAATGGTAAAATTCCTGTTATTGCAGGAACAGGATCTAACTCAACAACTGAAGCAATAGAACTTTCTATACACGCTGAGAAAACCGGAGCAAACGCTCTTTTAATTGTAACACCATATTATAACAAACCAACACAAGAAGGTTTATATCAACACTATAAGGCTATTAATGACAAAGTTGGAATTCCAATCATTATTTATAATATTCCTCCTAGATCAGTTGTAGATATGTCAGTCGATACAATGGCAAGACTATTTGAACTAAAAAATATAGCTGGTGTTAAAGATGCAACTGCGGATTTAAATAGAGTTGATAAACAATTAAAAAAAATGGGACCCGAATTCATTCAGCTTTCAGGAGAAGATGGAACGGCTCTAGAATTTAATTTAAGAGGAGGAGTTGGATGTATAAGCGTGACAGCAAACGTTGCGCCAAAACTTTGTTCAGAATTTCAAAATGCTTCCTTAAGTAAAAATAATAGTAATCTGATTGCAAAGGCAAAAGAGATCAATAAAAAGTTAATGCCACTACACAAGTCATTATTTATTGAGAGTAATCCAAGTCCTGTTAAATACGCAGCTAGTTTATTAAACTTATCTTCTGATGAAGTTAGATTACCTTTGGTAAAAATCACGGAGAAAACGAAAAAAGAAGTACAAAAGGCACTCAAAATTGCAGAACTTCTTTAATGAAAGATAGGAAAAATACCGGAATTAAAATTGTTTGTAATAATAGAAAAGCAAGTTTTAATTATTTTTTTCATGAATTTTTTGAAGCGGGTATAGTTTTAAAAGGTTCTGAGGTTAAGGCATTAAGAGACGGAAAAGCAAATATAACTGACGCATACGCAAACGATACTAACGGGGAGATTTATTTGATTAATTCTCATATACCACTTTATAAAGAGTCAAGTTACAACAACCATAATCCTAGAGATATGAGGAAGCTTTTACTTAACAAAAAAGAGATAAATAAAGTAATTGGCAAGATCAATAGAGAGGGTCTTACCATTGTTCCAACAAAATTATATTTTAAAAAAGGTAAAGCAAAAGTTGAGTTGGCTGTTGCAAAAGGTAAAAAACTTTATGATAAGAGAAATGTTAAAAAGAAAAAATCTTGGGAACGAGAACAAGCAAGAATTTTAAGTAAAAACAAATAATGATTTTTCTTGGTATTGGTTCAAATTTAAGTTCAAGTTTTGGAAATAAAATTGACAATATCAATTCAGCAATTTTATTGTTAAAAAAAAACAATATAGAGGTTTTAAAAGTATCAAGTTTCTATGAGAGTGTGGCATATCCAAACAAAAGTGATCCAAAATTTATAAACATTGTTGTTGAAGTAAAAACATTGCTTGAACCAAAGGATTTGATGATAAATTTACTTAAAATTGAGGAAAAACTTGAGAGAAAAAGATCCAAAAGAAATGCGCCAAGAACTTGCGATATTGACATCATTGATTATAAAAGGAAAACAATAAACCTAGAACTTGATAATCTTCAATTACAAATACCCCATAAGTCTTTAGCTGATAGGAATTTTGTATTATACCCACTTAAGGAAATTTGCCCCAATTGGTCTCACCCTTTAAATAATACCTCGATCGATTTTTTAATTACTAATTTAAAAAACAAAAATAATGGTATTACAAAACTATCTCAAAGTGATATAAATAGTTATGTTAGATAATGAAGACTTAATAAAAAAAGTTAAATCCTATAATAGATTTTTGAACCCTAATGCGTTAAATAAAGCTTATAATTTTGCTCTAGAAGCCCATAAAAATCAAAAAAGAGACGAGGGAATTCCTTACATAAGTCACCCAGTTGCTGTTGCAAGTATTCTTACTGAACTTAAATTAGACAGTGCTACAATAACCACTGGTTTATTACATGATACTGTTGAGGACACTAAGGCAACCTATGAGACAGTTAAAAAAGAATTTGGCAAGGAAGTTGCAGACTTGGTGGATGGTGTTACTAAAATCTCTGCACTTGAAGAAAAAGCTTTAGAAAACTCCAAAGCAGAAAATCTTAGAAAATTAATTTTAGCCACATCAAAAGATATAAGGGTTCTACTAGTTAAATTAGCTGACAGACTACATAATATGAGAACTATTAATTTTCTTAAAGACAAGAATAAAAAAATTCGAAAAGCCAAAGAAACTATGGAAATTTATGCTCCGTTAGCCGATAGAATGGGGATGAATACAATAAGAGATGAATTAGAAGATTTATCTTTTTCAATTTTAAATCCTGATGCTAGAAATTTAATTCTTAATAGACTTACATTTATCAAAGACAAAAGAGAAGATATTGTAAAAAGTGTTTATTATGATCTTAATAAATTACTCTTGGATAACAACATAGATGCTGAAATAACTGGTAGAGAAAAAACACCTTTTTCAATTTGGAGAAAGATGCAGTCGAAAAGAATTTCTTTAGAACAATTAACAGATATTGTTGGTTTTCGGGTTATTGTAAAAAATATTAATGATTGCTATATAACACTTGGTATTTTTCACAATGAGTACTCAGCAATTCCAGGAAAATTTAAGGATTATATATCTACACCTAAAATAAATCAGTATAAATCAATTCACACATCAGTTATTGGTCCAATGAAAAAAAGAATTGAGATACAGATAAGAACTAGACCTATGCATGAATTTGCTGAAAGAGGAATAGCATCTCATTGGAAATATAAATCGTCTGAAAAATTTTCTGAAATCTCTTGGAAAGAGTATGACTGGTTAAAAGATCTGGTTGAAATAATTGAGACCGGCGGAAGTCCAGAACATTATTTTGAATTTACGAAACTACAAATGTTTCAAGACAACGTTTTTTGTTTCACACCAAAAGGTGCTGTAATCAAATTACCAAAAGATGCTACGCCAATTGACTTTGCTTACGCTGTTCATACAAAAATTGGTGATACCGCAATTGGTTGTGAAATAAACGGCAAAAACTCTCCTTTACAATCCTCACTAAAAAATGGAGACATGATTTCTATAATAACCTCAAAAAAAGTTTCACCTTCATTGCATTGGTTGTCTTCAAGCAAAACTGGAAAAGCTCGTGCATCAATAAGAAAGCATTGGCAGGGTAGGTTTTTAAATAAAAATGAAAAATTAAAAAAGTATAGTTCTACACTATCAATTGATTTGCCACACAAACCAGGTATTTTAGGAAAAGTAAGTACATTAATTGGCTTAAATAATGCAAATATAATTAATATAGAGCTAACCAAAAGAACTAATGAATATCTCACTTTTTTATTTGATATACAGATACAAGATTTAAAAGACTTTACAAATTTGATAAGTCAACTTAAACAAGAAAAGCTTAAATTTAAAGTAATACGTCATAAAAAGAAAAAGTATGCTTTCATACAAAGAGTCCTTGAAAATTTTAAAAGAAACTGATGCATTAATAGAAGGACATTTTATTCTTTCGTCAGGACTACACAGCGATAAATATATTCAATGTGCTAAACTTTTAAGCAAACCTCAAAAAGCTAAAGACTTGTGTCAATCACTAGCGGAAAAAATTAAAGAAAATTTTAATGACTTTAATCTTGTCCTATCCCCTGCTATTGGGGGTATTGTAATCGGATATGAAATTGGTCGACTTTTAAATGTAGAAACTATTTTTGCAGAAAGAGTAAATAAAATTTTTCAATTACGAAGAGGTTTTGAAATTAAAAAAAATCATAAAATTTTAATCGTTGAAGATGTAATAACTACTGGAAAATCTAGTTTAGAATGTTCCGTTCTTGCTGAAAAGTTAGGTGCAGAGATTGTTGGTTTTGCAAGTTTAATAGATAGATCTAATGGTAAAAGCAAAATTAATAAAAAAATTATTTCGCAAGTTCAAATAGAAATCCCCACATTCACTGAAGAAGATATTCCTGAAAAAATTAAAAGAATTAAGGCAACCAAACCTGGAAGTAGAGATTTATGATGTTAAAGCCAAAACTCGGTATAAATATAGATCATGTTGCAACCGTAAGAAATGCAAGAGGAGAAGACTATCCTAGTCCTTTAAGAGCAGCATTGTTAGCCCAAAAATCAGGAGCAGATTCAATTACAATACATTTAAGAGAAGATAGAAGACATATAAAAGATAATGATTTAATTAAGATAAACAAAAAACTTAGAATTCCACTTAACTTAGAAATGGCTCCAACAAATGAAATGCTTAAAATATCTTTAAAGCACAGACCAGATTATATTTGTATAGTTCCTGAAAAAAGGACTGAAATCACAACAGAGGGTGGTTTAAATTTAAAAAAAAATCAAAAACTATTAAAAAAAATTTTAAAAAAGTTTAAAGACAAAAAGATAAGATCAAGCTTATTTATCGAACCAAAAATATCTGACATTAAAATTGCTAAGGATTTAAATGCTGATTGCGTAGAAATTCATACAGGTAAAATTTGTAATTTACTTAACAAAAATAAAAATATTAAAAAAGAATTTATAAAAATTAAAACGGCAGTTAGATATGCTAATATGATTGGATTAGAGGTGCATGCTGGGCATGGTATTAATTTTTCCTCTGCCAAAGTATTATCTAAAATAAAAGGCATAAAAGAATTTAATATAGGACATTTCATAATTGGAGAATCAATTTTTATTGGTCTTAAAAAAACAATAAAAAAATTTAGAAAAATTATTAAATAATGAATTTATTTGATTTGTACGCAAATAAGATAAAAAAAAAAATTATTAAAAATAAATCTATTTTTAATTTAAAAAATCAAAATGAAATTAGAAATATTGTAGTGGAAACACCACCCGACAAATTTAATTTTGATTTATCCTCAAATGCTGCAATGATATTAGCTAAAAATGTGAATAAAAATCCAAGAGTGATTGCTGAAAAATTAAAAGAGATATTACTTAAAGAAATTAAAGATTTTTCTTTAATAGAGATAGCTGGACCAGGTTTTCTCAACTTTAAAATAAGTAATAATACATGGCAAAAAACAATAAATTCTATATTAAAATCAAATAAAAATTACGGATCAAATAAACAAAAACAAAGTTTTAATATAGAATTTGTATCTGCAAACCCTACCGGGCCAATGCACGTAGGTCACTGTCGTGGTGCTGTATTCGGTGATGTTTTAAGTAATTTATTAACTTTTAACGGTGGAAAAGTAACAAAAGAATTTTATATAAATGATTATGGAAATCAAATTGAAAACTTTGTTAGGTCTGTTTATTTAAGAATAAGAGAAATTAAATTCAAAGAAAACTTTCCTGATGATAAAAATTTATATCAGGGAGAATATATTAAAGATATTGCTAAAGCGGTTTTAAATAAATTAAAGAAAATTAAATTTAATAGCTTTGAAAAAGTTTTTGAGATATTAAAAAAAGAGTCATTAAATTACTCTTTAAATTTAATTAAATCTGATCTTAAGTTATTAGGAGTAAAACACGACCTTTTTTTCTCAGAAACTAAAATGGTTAAAAATAAGTCTGTTGATAAAATAATTAAAATATTAAAAAAAAATAACTTTGTATTCGAGGGTTTTTTAGAAGCTCCTAGAGGTGATGATTCTAGTTCATGGAAAAAAACTAAAAGATTAATATTCAAGTCATCAAGTTTTGGAGACGATACAGATAGAGCTTTACAAAAAAATGATGGAACGTGGACATATTTTGCTAATGACATTGGTTATCATTCAATAAAAATAAATAAAAAATATGATAGTCTAATTAATATATTAGGTGCTGATCACATAGGATATATAAAAAGAATTTCTGCTGCAGTCAGCGCAATGTCAAATAATAAAATAAATTTAACTTGTAAAGTTTGTCAATTAGTAAAATTTTTAAAAAATGGCGAGCCATTTAAAATGTCTAAGAGATCAGGTGATTTTTTTCCATTAAATAAATTATTAAAGGAGGTTAATAAAGACTCAATCAGATTTATGATGTTATATAGAAGCAATGATGTTGAGTTAGAATTTGATTTTAAAAAAGTTTTAGAAAAAAATAAAGATAACCCAGTTTTTTATGTTCAGTATTGTTATGCTAGAATAAATTCTATATTTAGAACTTTAAAAATTGACCCTTCAAAAAAAACAAGTCTTAGTTCTGTTGATTTTAAAATAAATAATTTTGAAGAAAAACTTCTTAAAAAAATTATTGAATGGCCTAAAGTTGTTGACGTTGCCTCAAATAAAAAAGAACCTCACAGAATACCTTTTTATTTATATGAGCTTTCAACTCTATTTCATTCTTATTGGAGCAAGGGAAATGAAGATCCTAATTATAAGTTTATAAAGAATGGAAATATTGCAAACAAAGTTACTTTAAAAATCTTTCAAATAATTTCAATAATTCTTGAGAATGGCATGTTCATCTTAGGTGTTTCTTTACCAAGAAAAATGTAATGTATAAAAAAATTGTAAATTCATTTTATTTTATATTTATTATTCTTTTACTAACTTATGTAATTATTGTTTATTTTTCTGAAGAAGTTTCATTAAAAATAAATCAAAATAGAGCTAATTATTCTAAAAATATAGAAACAAAAATTTTAGACATACCTTTTCTTAAAAATGATACTGACAATATAATAAATTTTAATTTACAGAATAATATAGAAAAAAAAATTAAAAAAAGATATTTTTGGAATCTTCTAAAAGATGATTAGAAAAGCAGCTATAATAAGTATTAAGGGTACGAAATTAAGCAATTTAGAAAAGAGTCTTTTAATAAAAGAAAAACCTTGGGGAGTAATTTTATTTAAGAGAAATATAGTTTCTTTTAAGCAAACTTCGTTTTTAACAAAAACAATAAGAAAATGCATGAATGACCCTTTTTACCCAATATTAATAGATGAGGAGGGAGGTAAGGTGTCAAGATTATCAGAACTTTTTAGTACAAGGGAATTTACCCAATCATTTTTTGGCAAATTATTCAAAAAAAATAAAAAAAAAGGAAAATTAATTTACAAATATTATCTAGAAACAATATGTAATATTTTAATAGAACTAGGAATTAATATTAATACCATTCCAGTTATGGATTTGTTACAAAAATCTACACATGAAATTATAAAAGATAGATCATTTTCTGATGAGTCTAATACTGTAAAATCTTTGGGAAGATTTTGTATTTCCTTTTTAAAAAAGAAAAAAATTGCATCAGTAGCCAAACATGTTCCTGGTCATGGTTGTGCTAGTGCAGATAGTCATTACAAATTACCTGTTGTGTATAAAAAAATAAATAAATTATATAGTGATGATTTTAAGCTTTTTAAAAATTTAAATTCTAATTTTATGATGACTGCACATATTCTCTATAAAAAAATAGACTCAAAAAATTTAGCTACTTTTTCTACTTATATAATTAAAAATATAATAAGAAAAAAACTTAATTTTAATGGTATTTTAATTTCCGATGATATTTCAATGAAAGCTTTAAGTAGTAATTTATGTTCAAATGCAGATAAAGCACTTAATGCAGGTTGTAATTTAGTATTGTATTGCAAAGGTGACATTAAAGAATCGAGCAAACTATTAAAGAATTTGAGATTTATAGATAATTTTACTAAAAAAAAAACTTATCAATTCTATGATTTTTTAAGATAATATTAAATTATGGAATCAAATATTAATAATCAAATATCTGTTGATATTCCAAATTATTCTGGCCCTCTTGAAACTCTTCTTGATCTAGCCAAAAAACAGAAAGTTGACTTAACACAAATTTCAGTGACCAAATTAGCCGATGAGTTTTCTGATTATATAAAAAACTTTAAAGATAAAAATTTAGATTTAGCTTTCGAATATCTTCTAATGGCTACATGGCTTACTTACTTAAAATCTAGACTACTTTTACCAGAAGAGGATGATGATAATTTTAAAGCCTCAGAAATAGCTTTAAAACTTAAAATACAATTAAAAAAACTCGAATTAATCAGATTATTATCTGATGAATTGTTAAAAAGAAAAAGGGTAGGGAGAGATATTTTTTACAGGGGAACAAAGGGAGGTATAAGATCAATTAAAAATCCAGTTTATAAAGTTACTTTGTATGAGCTTTTAAAAGCGTATTCTCAAGTAAAAAATCAATCTATATTTCAAAAAATTGATATACCTAAATTACCAGTAATGACGACACAAGAAGGTATTAAACAAATTAAAGATAATATGAATATCATTGAAGATTGGAAAAAGATAAATGAATTAATACCTGAAGCTTTTAATAAATCAGTAAAATCAAAAAAAAGCGGTCTTGCCTCAATCTTTACCGCAAGTTTGGAGTTAACCAAGGATGGTATTATTAATATTATGCAAGAAAAATTATTTAGTGATATTTTGATTAAAAAATCTTCTCATACCCCATTGAGGTTAAAAACTAAATAAAATTTATGAAAAAAGATAAAGAACATAACATCATCAATTTTCCTCAAAAAAAAACTAAACTCGAAAAAGAAGTAGAGGCAATTATATTTGCTGCTGAAGAACCCCTTGATGTAGAAACCATAGAAGAAAGAATTGGTACTAGAAGCAATATAAAAAAAATACTAGAAAATTTACAAAATGAGTATGCAAATAGAGGTATAAATTTAGTATGTGTTTCCAATAAGTGGATTTTTAGAACTGCTCTTGATGTTTCTAAACTTATGTCTTTGCAAAAGTCTCAACAAAAAAAACTATCAAAAGCTACTATTGAGACGTTGTCTATTATTGTTTACCATCAACCTGTGACAAGATCAGAAATAGAAGAAATAAGGGGTGTTGCTTTTGCATCAAATACTCTTGAAATTTTATTGGAGTTAGATTGGGTGAAACCTGCTGGTAGGAAAAATGTACCTGGAAAACCTATCCAATATGCAACAACTGAAAATTTTCTTAATCATTTTAATATTAAAAAATTGTCTGATCTTCCCACAGTAGACGAACTTTCATCAGCAGGCTTAATTGACCCTGGGTCTGTAGATTCATCAATTTTTGGAACAGGTAAATTCTTCAAGGAACAATCACAAGATAAGAAGGATAATATTTATTCTGAAGTAGATGATGTATTAAAACAAACTAATAAAATTGAAGAATAATTATATTTATTTAATTGATTTTTTTGTATAGAATATTCCTATGGGAATAAGTTTTTGGCAAATAGCTATAGTAGTCGTATTAGTCGTTTTACTTTTTGGAAGAGGTAAAATTTCAAGTTTAATGGGTGATGTAGCTAAAGGAATTAAGAGTTTTAAAAAAGGAATGTCTTCAGATGATAACAATCAGTCAAATTTAGAAGACAAAAAAGACGAAGATTCTAATTCTCAAAATAAATAATTATCAATGCCACAAATTGGATGGTTTGAATTACTAATAGTTGTTTTAGTAGCTATTTTAGTAATTGGTCCAAAAGACTTTCCAATTGTATTAAAAAAAGTCGGTAGTTGGATTGGCACAACCAAAAGATATTTTTCCGATATTCAAAATAAAGTTAATCAATCTATAGACGAAGAAGAAACAGTAGAAAAAAAATACTCAAAAAAGAACGAAAAAAATTCGGATGAATAAAAATAATAACGATCAAAATACTATTACAGGACATCTGACAGAATTAAGATCAAGATTAATTAAATCTTTAATATTTGTTTTTATAATATTTATTTTTGGTTATATTTTTGCAGAATATATTTATAGTTTTTTACTTGAACCTTATGCTAAGGCTGTAAAAAATGATGGTATAGAGAGAAGATTAATATTCACTGCATTGCATGAAACGTTTATAACGTATTTAAAACTTGCTTTCTTCGTAGCACTTTTACTTGGAAGTCCAATTTTTTTAACACAGATGTGGAAATTTATTGCTCCAGGTCTTTATAAAAATGAAAAAAAAGCATTACTACCTTATCTTATTGCTACTCCAATACTTTTTTTATTAGGTGGTATGCTCGTTTATTATTTAGTTATGCCTTTAGCCATTAAGTTTTTTTTAACTTTTGAAACGACTGGTCAAATTAACAATCTCCCTATTCAACTAGAAGCAAAAGTTAATGAATATCTTTCATTAATAATGAGATTAATCTTTGCATTTGGTTTAAGTTTTCAACTTCCGGTATTATTAAATTTATTAGCTAGAGTTGGAGCTATAGATTCTAAGTATTTAAAAGAACGAAGAAGGTACTTTATAGTAATCATTTTTGCAGCTGCAGCTATTCTTACGCCACCTGATCCAATCACTCAAATTGGTTTGGCAATACCGTTATTGATACTATATGAATTATCTATATTATCAGTGAAACTTACGGAAAAGAAAAATAATGCATAATATTAAACTCTTAAGAGAAAAACCTGATTTTTTTAAAAAAAAGTTTCAGGATAGAAACATAAAATTAAATATAGACGAATTATTAAATTTAGATAAAAAAAATAGAGAAATAATAAACAAAAAAGAAAAATTAGAACAAGAGAGGAAAATTATCTCTAAAAATAAAGATGAGGAAAAGTTTAAAAAATCAAAACAAATTTCAAATGAAATTAAGAAATTAGAAGCTGATATAGGAGTATTAAAAGTAAGTATAAATAAAATATTACATTTTCTTCCCAATATAGCTCTTGATGATGTTCCAATTGGATCAGATGAAAAATTTAACAAGGAATTAAGAAAAGTTGGCAAGATCCCTAATTTTAAATTTAAACCTAAATCTCATTATGAAATAGGAAAAAACTTAAATTTAATGGATTTTGATGTGGCAGCTAGAACTTCAGGAGCAAGATTTGTGTTTTTGAAAGGTAATTTAGCAAAGCTTGAAAGGGCGATATCTGATTTTATGCTTGATACACATACAAAAAAATTTGATTATCTTGAAATTTCACCACCGTTAATAGCCTCTTCCGATGCTATGTTTGGTACAGGCCAATTACCTAAATTTGAAAATGATCAATTTGAAATTAAATTTGATGAAGAAAAAAATAGAAAATTTTTAATTCCAACAGCTGAAGTAATCTTAACTAACATGATAAGAGAAAAACAATTATTATATGAGGAATTACCATTAAGATTTGTTGCTTCTACAGCTTGTTTTAGAAAAGAAGCTGGTAGCTATGGTAAAGATACAAAAGGAATGTTGAGACAACACCAATTTTATAAAGTTGAACTAGTAAGTATAGTTGAACCCGACAAGTGTAATGAAGAATTGAATAGAATGACTTCATGCGCCGAATATATTCTTAAAGAATTAAAGTTACCCTACAGATCTATGATGCTTTCCTCTGGCGATATGGGTTTTAGCGCTGAAAAAACAATTGATTTAGAAGTTTGGATACCGTCTGAAAAAAATTATAGAGAAATTTCAAGCTGTTCTTCGTGTGGACAATTTCAGTCCAGAAGAATGAAAACCAAATTTAAAAAAAAGGATCAAACAGATTTTCCTTGTACTCTTAATGGTTCTGGTTTGGCAGTAGGTAGAACTCTTATAGCAATAATGGAAAATTACCAGGATTCAGATGGCAGAGTGGTTATTCCTGACGTGCTAAGACCATACATGAATGATTTAGATAAAATTTAGCAATTATTGTTAAAATTTGGTTGTCTAAATAATATTATTAATATATTTATTCTTACATTATGAGTTCAAATTTTGCACAATTTATACCACTTATACTAATATTTGTTATTTTCTATTTTTTCTTAATAAGACCTCAACAAAAGAAAGTAAGAGAACACAAAACAATGACTCAAAACTTAAAAAGAGGAGACGAGGTTATAACATCAGGTGGTATAATTGGGACTGTAGACAGAGTTTTTGAAGATGATCGTATAGAGCTAAATATTTCTGAAGGGGTAAAAGTACAAGTAATCAAGAATACAATACAGGGTCACCTAAAAAAAGAGACAAAAGAGACAAAAAAATAAACTTTTTGTGTTAAATTTTTCAAAGATAAAAATAATATTAATCTATTTTTCCTTTATAGTGATAAGTTTATTTTGTTACTCTAATTTTTCAGACTCTGAAAATATTTTTTTAAAAAAAAAAATTAATCTTGGTCTTGATTTGCAAGGTGGATCATATCTTCTTTTAGAAGTTGATAGTACACCACTTCAAAATAGACAGATACAATCAAAAGTTATTCCACTTAAAAAAAAACTTATCGAAAAAAAAATCACCTATAAAAACTTTAAAATAAAAAATAACCAGATAAGCTTTAATATATCTCAGAATGACAAAGAAAAATTTGATAATTTTTTCACCGATAAAAATAATGATATAAATACCTTTTTAGATAAATACAGATCTTTTGAATTAGAATATAATTTAGTTAATAATCAAATCATAATCGGTCTATCAAAAAATGGGATAATTAACTTAAATACATCTGCTGTAGATCAATCAATTGAAATTGTTAGAAAAAGAATTGATGAAACTGGAACAAAAGAACCTTCAATAATAAAACGAGGCAGTAATAGAATTTTAGTTGAATTACCCGGTGTAAAGGATCCTGAAAGAATAAAGGAACTTTTAGGAAAAACAGCTCAATTATCTTTTAGATTAGTAACAGATAACAAAACAGAATTTGGTAATGAAATTTTTATTTTAACTGATACACAAGAAAAAATATCAGTAAGCAAGAGAATTATTTTAACTGGTGATAATTTAATTGATGCTAACCCTAAGTACGATAACATAAATCAAGAACCAATTGTTGCATTTACTCTTAATAGACTCGGATCCCAAAGATTTGGACAAGCAACAAGCAAAAATATTGGCAAAAGAATTGCAATTATTTTGGATAATGAAGCTATAAGCGCACCTGTAATAAGAGATTCAATAACTGGTGGACAAGGAACTATTTCAGGAAATTTTACTTTTCAAACCGCTACAGATCTTGCTTTACTTTTACGCTCTGGTGCCCTACCAGCGCCTTTATCTGTTGTTGAAGAGAGAACAGTAGGACCAGATTTAGGACAAGACTCTATAGATGCTGGAGTTCTATCTTTAATTATTGGGTTTATTTTGGTGATAGTTTTTATGATAATTAAATATCGTTTTTTTGGCCTTATAGCTAATATTTCATTAATATCTAATCTTTTCATGTTGATTGGTTTTCTAACTCTTTTAGAAGCTACACTTACTCTGCCTGGAATTGCTGGTATAATTTTAACAGTAGGAATGGCCGTTGACGCAAATGTATTGATATTTGAAAGAATAAAAGAAGAATTAAATAAAAATTTAGGAAATAATATTCAAGCGTTTGATTTAGGATTTAAAAGATCAGTCGTCACTATTTTAGACGCAAATATTACAACTTTAATTGCATCAATCATACTTTTTATATTTGGCTCAGGCCCTGTAAAAGGTTTTGCTGTTACACTATCAATTGGATTAATTACAACATTATTTTCTGCATATTTTATTTCAAGACATTTAACATCAATAATAGTTTTGAAAAATAAAGACAAGAAACTTTTAATATGAAAAAATTGTACAACTTTAATTTTGTATCTAAATTTAAAATTGCTAATTTAGCTTCAATTTTTATAACACTTATCAGTTTGATTTTAATATCCTTTAAGGGGTTAAATTATGGAATTGATTTTAAGGGTGGTACACTTATAGAATTAAGAGTTGAGTCTGATAAAATTACAATCAGTGATATTCGTTCTGCTTTTTCAAATATGAATTTAGGTGATTTAAACGTGAAAGAGTTTGGAAAAAAGGGTGATTATTTAATAAAATTTGAAAAAAAAGAATTTAATCAAAATAATAATATTAAAACAATTAAAGAAAATGTTGTAAGTAAACTAGGTATAGATGCAAATTTTAGACGTATAGAAAACGTTGGCCCGAAAGTCAGCGCTGAATTGTTAAATTCTGGGTTATTGGCGATAAGTTTAGCATTGGGAGCGATGCTTTTTTATATCTGGGTCAGATTTGAATGGCAATTTAGTCTTGGTTCAATTACTGCAATTTTTCATGATGTCCTAATTACTTTAGGAATTTTCTCTTTACTATCTCTTGAAGTTAATCTTTCAATAGTTGCGGCCGTACTTACGATTGTTGGATACTCAATGAATGATACTGTTGTTATATATGATCGTATTAGGGAAAATTTATCTAAGTATTCGTCTAGCTCGATAGAGGACATTTCAAATACCTCGATAAATGAAACATTATCAAGAACAATTATCACGTCAGTTACAACCTTATTGGCACTAGGATCAATTTTTGTCTTAGGTGGTGAAATTTTAAAAGGCTTTTCATTAGCCATGATTATAGGTGTAATTATTGGAACATATTCTTCTATATTTGTAGCTTCGCCAATATTAAAATATTTGAAAGTAAGTTATAAATCTATTGCTAAAGAAGAAGAAAAAAATTAATAAAGATTTTGAGCTATAACCATTGTCATAAGCATCGGCAATGACAATAATGTATTAACTCGAGATGTTATAACCGCAGTTTTTGCGTGTTTAGGTTTATCCTCTGGAGCGCAATCAACAATACCAAGAACTTTTTTTTGGTTAGGCCAAATTATAAACCAGACGTTAAAAGCCATAATTATTCCAAGCCACATCCCAATTCCAATAGCTGTATTTTTTCCACCACTTCCAATTCCTAGTATCATTGCGTCGTGAACATAACCATTTAAATAAGCAACAATTAAACCAGTTACTATTGTTGCTAATGCTGCCCACCTAAAATAAAACAAAACAGCAGGCGCAATTATTTTTGTAATCGCAGGTTTTTGTTCATCTGTAAATTTTGGCATATTTGGAATTTGAACAAAATTTAAGTACCATAGTAATCCTATCCACATTATACCAACAACAACATGTAAATATCTAAACAACCAACTCCAAAATAATCTATCAAACGCCCAATCTCCACCAGCAAAGAAAAGTCCTACAAATAACAAGATGGCTAAAATAGCTGAGAGGTGAATTGTTTTAGATAAAGATTGTAAAATATTAACCATAATTTACTATACCACAAAAACTTATTTTATGCAGTTTTTTTCATTTTACCATTAATTAAATTCTTAAGGAATTTACCCGTATAACTGTTATCAACTGTTGCTACTTTTTCAGGGGAGCCCTCAGCAATCACTTTTCCACCTTCAGCACCACCTTCGGGACCCATATCTATAATCCAATCAGCAGTTTTTATTACATCTAGATTATGTTCAATTACAACTACAGTATTACCTGTGTTTACAAATGCTTGTAAGATTTCAAGCAATTTTTTTATATCATGTGTGTGTAAGCCAGTTGTTGGCTCATCAAGTATATAAAGTGTTCTACCAGTAGATCTTTTTGACAGTTCTTTAGCTAATTTAATTCTTTGTGCTTCACCCCCTGATAGAGTAGTCGCTTGTTGTCCAATTTTAATATATCCCAACCCAACATGCTTTAATGTTAGTAGTTTTGAGTGCACTGTAGGAATATTTTCAAAAAAATTACAGCCCTCTTCAACTGTCATATCTAAAACTTCTGCTATATTTTTATTTTTAAATTTTATCTCCAAAGTTTCTCTATTGTATCTGCTGCCTTTACAAGCATCGCATGGTATATAAACATCAGGTAAAAAATGCATTTCATATGTTATTACACCATCACCCTCACAAGTTTCACATCTTCCACCTCTAACGTTGAAAGAATATCTTCCTGGTTTATACCCACGAGTTTTTGAGTCAGGAAGATTAGCAAACCAATCTCTTATAGGACCAAATGCACCTGTATAAGTAGCTGGATTTGATCTTGGTGTTCTACCTATTGGAGATTGATCAATATCAATTACTTTGTCAATTAACTCGATACCCTTATAACCTTTGAAAGGTTTTGGTAATTTTCTTGATTTATTCTTGTTTAGTGACAAATTAAGTGCATTATACAAAGTTTGTAAAACTAAAGTTGATTTTCCACTTCCTGATACTCCAGTAACACATGTAAATGTTCCTGTTGGAATTTTAAGATTTGCATTTTGTAGATTATTTCCTGTGGCTCCTAGTATTTCTAAATATCTACCATTTTTAGCCGTTCTTCTTTTTCTTGGCAAAGCAATAAATTTTTTACCAGATAAATAATTTCCTGTAATACTATTCTCTGTATTTATAATATCTTTTAAATTACCTTGTGCAGTAATTTGTCCACCATTTAAACCAGCTTCAGGACCAAGATCAATAATATGATCTGCATTTTCCATTGTCTCTGTATCATGCTCAACAACTATGACTGTGTTACCTAAATCTCTAAGTTTTTTTAATGCGGCAATTAACTTTTTGTTATCTCTTTGATGAAGACCAATTGAAGGTTCATCTAAGACGTATAGAACGCCAGTTAATCCAGAACCAATCTGTGAAGCTAATCTTATTCTTTGTGATTCTCCGCCGGAAAGCGTTCCAGATTCTCTTGATAAGGTTAAATAATTTAGACCAACATTTAATAAAAAATTTAATCTCTCATTAATTTCCTTAAGGATATGTTGCGCAATTTTTTTCTCTCTAGAAGATAGAATATTTTCAAGATTTGCAAACCATTTTTGAGAGTCCTCAATAGAAAACTTTGTAATTTCACTTATGTTTAGTTTGTTAATTTTTACACATAATGCTTCTTCTTTGAGCCTCATTCCATTACATTTTTCACAACTACTTTCACTTTGATATTGTGCAATTTCATCTCTTTTCCAATCACTATCTGTTTCTAAATATCTTCGCTCAAGATTATTTATTACTCCCTCAAAAGTCTTTTTAGTGTCATATTTTTCATATCCATCGTCATAGTAAAACTTTATTTCTTCATCATCTGAACCGTAAAGAATTATATCTTGATATTTTTTTGGTAATTTTTTCCACTTAGTATCCAAGGAAAATTTATAATGTTTTGCAATAGAAGATAATGTTTGGGCGTAATACATCGAGGTAGATTTTGCCCAAGGCTCAATAGCTCCATCTGCAATAGTTTTATTTTTATCTGATACCACTAAATTTGGGTCAACATTTAAATTATGTCCTATACCCTCACACTCCTCACAAGCTCCAAAAGGGCTATTAAATGAAAATAATCTTGGTTCAATTTCCTCAATTGTAAAACCACTTTCTGGACATGAGAATTTGGATGAAAATAAAATACTTTCTTTTTTTCTAAATTTTTTCGGCAAAGTCTCATTTTCATATTCGGCTATAAGTAAACCGTTTGATAGATTTAGAGCAGTTTCTATGCTGTCAGCTAATCTATTGCCTAATTTTGAGTTTAAAACTATTCTATCAACAACAATAGAAATATCATGTTTTACTTTTTTATTTAAGTCCGGAAAATCATTAATATCAAAATATTTCCCATCGACTTTAATTTTTTGAAATCCTCTTTTCTTATAATTTAAAATGTCTTTTTTGTATTCACCTTTTCTACCTCTAACTACAGGTGCCAATAAAAATATTGTGCAATTTTTTGGTAAAGCTTTTACTTTATCTACCATTTCACTCACAGACTGTGATACAATAGGTTTTCCTGTAAAAGGTGAATAGGGTATACCAACTCTTGCAAACAATACCCTCATGTAATCGTAAATTTCCGTTACAGTAGCCACAGTAGATCTTGGATTTTTTGGAGCATTTTTTTGCTCAATTGAAATTGCGGGGCTTAGCCCCTCAATTAGGTCAACATTTGGTTTTTTCATCTTATCTAAGAATTGTCTTGCGTACGCAGACAAACTTTCAACATACCGTCTTTGTCCTTCTGCGTATATTGTGTCAAAAGCCAGTGATGATTTTCCGGATCCAGAAAGACCCGTTATGACTATAATTTTCTCCTTAGGAATTTCTAAAGAAACATTTTTTAAATTGTGTTCTTTAGCCCCTTTTATCAATATTTTTTTAAGCATACTTTTTAACAGCCTGAATAGTTAGACCTTATAATTATCGTTAATTTATGGTATATTATATTTTATTCACTAACAATAAACCTAAGAATTATGTCAGGAAGTTTAAACAAGGTTCAAATAATAGGAAGACTGGGTGCCGACCCCGAAATCAAACAAATGGTTAACGGAAAAAACGTCGCAAGGTTGAGTGTAGCTACTAGTCAAAGCTGGAAAGACAAGTCTAGTGGAGAGAAAAAAGAGAAGACTGAGTGGCATAGAGTCGTAATATTTAACGAGGGTTTAGTAAATATTGTACAACAATATCTAAAAAAAGGAGCAAACGTCTATCTTGAAGGTCAACTAAGTACTAGAAAATGGAGAGATGAAAAATCTGGACAGGATAAATATTCAACAGAGATAGTTCTTCAAGGGTATAATTCCTCTTTAACAATGTTAGGAGGAAAGAATGTATCAAATAATAGTCAGCCTTCTCAGGAAAGTTCTCTTCCAAACGATCAAATGTCACAAGATAATTCTGATCTTGATGATGAAATTCCTTTTTAATTAAATGCAAAAGACTGAAGTAAAAAATAATTCAAATTATAAACCAATTTTTGTTCATCAAGAAATGAGCTCGTCATATCTATCCTACGCTATGAGCGTAATAGTAAGCAGAGCACTTCCTGATGTTAGGGATGGTCTTAAACCTGTACACAGAAGAATTATTTACGCAATGTATAAAGGTGGTTATGATTGGAGCAAACCTTTTCGTAAATCTGCGAGAATAGTTGGAGATGTTATTGGTAAATACCACCCACATGGTGATCAAGCTGTTTATGATGCTTTAGTGAGATTAGTTCAAGATTTTTCTATGAGCTTACCATTAATTGATGGACAAGGAAACTTTGGTTCAATTGACGGAGATCCCCCTGCAGCAATGAGATATACAGAAACTAAACTTTCAAAAGTTTCTCAATTTCTGACTGAAGGGCTTGAAAAAAACACTGTTGATTTTAGAAACAATTATGATGAAACTGAAAGGGAGCCAACCGTGCTTCCGTCGCAATACCCAAATCTTTTAGTTAATGGTGCCGGAGGTATTGCTGTTGGAATGGCAACAAGTATTCCTCCTCACAATCTGGGAGAAATTATTGATGGAACTATCGGATACATAAAAAATAATGACATTACGATTGGTCAGTTGATGAAACATATTCCTGGTCCTGATTTTCCAACAGGAGGTCTAATAATTGGAAGAGATATAATCAAACAAGGATATAACAAAGGTAGAGGTTCATTTAAAATAAGAGGCGAAATTGAAGAAGAAAGTTTAAAAAATGGTAAAACCAGACTCGTTATTAAATCTATACCTTATCAGATTAACAAATCTGTTTTAAATGAGAGAATTGCAGACCTATCTCGCCAAAAAAAAATTGAAGGAGTAAGCGATATTAGAGACGAGTCTAATCGTGATGGTATAAGAGTAGTAATAGATTTAAGAAGAGGTGTAGAAGCAGAAACTATAAGAAGACAACTTTATAAGTTAACAAGTATAGAGTCTTCTTTTGGTTTTAATACTTTAGCAATTGTAGATGGAAAACCTAAAATACTTAATCTTAAAGAATTTATTTCACAATTTGTATCCTTTCGAGAAAAAACAGTACTAAGAAGCATTAAGTTTGATCTAAAAAAAACAGAGGCAAGAGCACACATTTTAATTGGTATTGCTACTGCTGTAGAAAGCATCGATGCAATAATTAAAATTATTAAAAGTTCAAAAGATACTGAAACTGCAAAGAAAAATTTATTAAACAAAAAATGGCCAATAAAAAAAAGCTCAAAATTAGTTTCTATGATTGAAAAAAAACAAAATTTATCAAAATATCAATTAAGTGAAGTACAAGTTAACTCTATTTTAGAATTAAGACTTCAAAAACTTACAGCTTTTGGAATTAATGAAATTGAAACAGAAATAAAAAAATTATCTGAATTAATAATTTATTATAATAAAATTATTAAATCCAAAAAAGAATTATTTAATTTAATAATTAAAGAGTTAGAAGAAATTAAATCAAAATTTTCAATAAAAAGACGGACTAAAATAATTGATACAGTTTTAAATTATAATATTGAGGAAACTATTCAAAAAGAGGCGGTCGTAATTAACATTACAAATCAGGGTTACATTAAAAGAGGATCATTATCTTCCGTTAAAACGCAAAAAAGGGGTGGTAAAGGAAAAACCGGTATTACTACAAGAGAAGAAGATTTTGTTGTAAGAATTTTGACTGGAAATTCTCATAGCCAAGTTTTGTTTTTTTCTTCTCAGGGTCTAGCCTATAAACTTAAGGCGTGGAAAATTCCAAAAGGAAGTCTTTCATCAAAAGGAAAATCCTTATTTAATCTATTACCACTTAAAAACACTCAATCCATTACATCAACACTTCTTTTACCTGAAAATGATAATGAGTGGCAAAAATTATATGTCGTATTTGTAACAGCAAAGGGAAAAGTTAGAAAAAATTCATTGATTGATTTTTTAAATGTTAATGCCAGCGGAAAAATTGCAATGAAACTTGATGAAAATGACAAAATTATTGGTGTCGAAAAGTGCAAGGAAAATCAAGACATTGTTTTAGGTACAAAATTTGGGAAGTGTATTAGGTTTATGTCTAAAAAAATGAGATTATTTAAAGGTAGATCTTCAAAAGGAATAAGAGGTATTAATTTGCAAGACAATGACAGTGTAATGTCTTTATCTGTTATTGATAGTTCTAAAATTACAAGTGATAATTCAAAGAAAAATGGATCAAAAAAACTTTCTCTTAATGAATATGTCTTATCAATAACAGAAAACGGCTATGGAAAAAGAAGTTCTTTGTCCGATTTTAGAGTAACAAATAGAGGTGGAAAGGGAATTATTGGAATAGTAAACTCTAAGAGAAACGGTAATGTTACATCAAATCTTATAGTATCCGATAATGACCAAATTATATTATCTACCGATAAAGGAAGAGTAATAAGAGTTCAAGTTAAAGAAATAAGAATAGCTGGTCGAAATACTCAAGGAGTAAGGATAATTAAATTATCTGGCGAAGAAAAAGTTGTTTCCGCTATCAAGATAGAAGATAATATAGATTAAAAATGCCAAAAACTGCAATTTATCCAGGCACATTTGATCCAATAACTTTTGGACATATAGACGTTATAAAGAAATCTTTAAAGATCGTTGATAAATTGATTGTTGCAACAACTGATAATATAGAAAAAGATTATCTATTTTCTTTAGATGAAAGAATTGAAATATTAAATAAATCTTTGTTTAATGATTTAAGATTAAGTAAAAATAAAATTAAAATTATATCCTTTGATGATTTGACTGTTAAAATCTGCAAAAAGTATAAAGCATCAATTATTATAAGAGGTTTACGAGCTGTATCAGATTTTGAATATGAATTTCAATTAGCTGGAATGAATAAGAAACTTGATAAAAGTGTTGAAACTATTTTTTTAATGTCTGATATTGAAAATGAAATAATTTCTTCAAAATTTATTAAAGAAATTGGAAAATTAAAGGGTGATTTAAAAAAATTTGCTACAAAATCTGTTATAAAAGCTATTAAATCTAAATTCTCGTGAAAAAGTTTTTTTTAGTATATATAATTACTTTATTATTTTTTATGAATACTGCAACAGCAAATGATAAAATGTTAATGAAACTTGAGGCAGGTGAAGTGGAAATTCAACTATTTCCAGACGTTGCGCCAGAACATGTAAAAAGAATCAAAACTTTAGCACAAAATAATGAGTATGATGGCGTTGTTTTTCATAGAGTTATAGATGGTTTTATGGCCCAAACAGGAGATGTAAAATTTGGAAATTCAAAAAATTTTAACGCTGATTTAGTTGGAACTGGTGGTTCTTCTTTACCAGATCTCAAAGCTGAATTTAGCAATCTTCCTCATCAGAGAGGAACTTTATCTATGGCTAGATCCATGAACCCTAACAGTGCTAACAGTCAATTTTTTATATGTTTTGATGCAGCCCCACATTTGGACGGTCAATATACTGTATTTGGAAAAGTTACTAAAGGCATGGAATTAATAGATAAAATAAAAAAAGGTAATGACCCAAACGGATCTGTCGAAAACCCAGATAAGATAATAAGTTTTTCTGAAATAAAATAAATTCATGAATTCAAAAAAAGTTTTTTTTGAATTAATAAAAACCCATAAAGAAGCACGACTTGGACAGATTAGAACATCAAGAGGTTTAATCGATACACCGGCATTTATGCCTGTTGGTACACAGGGAACTGTAAAAAGTATATTTGTTGATGATGTTTTAAAGACTAATTCTCAAATAATTTTGGGTAACACTTACCATCTTTTTTTAAGGCCCGGATTAGAAATTTTAAAAAATGTCGGAGGCCTTCATAAATTTATGAATTGGCATAAACCTATTTTGACTGATTCTGGAGGTTTTCAAATAATGTCATTATCAAAATTTAGAAAAATTGATAAAGAAAAAGGAGCTATTTTTCAATCTCATCTTGATGGAAAAAAAATTGAACTTAGTCCAGAAAAAAGTATTCAAATTCAAAAAATAATTAATTCTGATATTTTAATGGTTTTAGACGAGTGTCCAAAACTCACTAATGATAAAAAACTAATTTCAAATGCTATTGATGTTTCAACATACTGGGCAAAAAGATCTAAAATTGAATTTAATAATGCTGAAAACAAATTTCTTTTTGGAATCGTGCAGGGAGGATTATTTGATGACTTAAGAGTCGAAAGCTTAGAAAAATTGCTCGAAATTAATTTTGATGGATATGCTTTAGGAGGGTTGGCTGTTGGAGAAAAGCAAAATGAAATGTTTGGGGTTCTAGATAATATTACAAATAAAATGCCAAAAAACAAACCGAGATACCTCATGGGTGTTGGAACGCCATCAGATTTATTAGGTGCTGTAAAATCTGGTATAGACATGTTTGATTGTGTTTTACCAACCAGATCAGGGAGAACTGGTCTTGCTTTTACTTGGGATGGAAAAGTAAATATAAGAAATTCAAAATATAAAAAAGACTTGAAGCCACTAGATGAGAATACAAATTTGAGAAGTCTAAATAAATACTCAAAAAGCTATCTAAATCATTTAATTAACACTAACGAAATATTAGCATCCATGTTAATTTCTTTGCATAATATAAATTTTTATCAAGAATTTATGAAAAAAATTAGAACCTCGATAAAAGATGGTTCTTTCGATGATTTTTATAAACAAAACATTTCTAAATTTAATTAGATTTAAGTTATTACTTTCAAACCACATTCACTTGTGGTTTTTTTAAGATAATTAAAACCAATCTTAGCATATTCAAATGGATTTGCTTTTTTTGGATCTTGTTCTGCTTCAACAACAAGCCAACCTTGATAGTTATTCTTTACAAGCTCATTAAAAATAGGTCTATAATCAATACAACCATCTCCAGGAACAGTAAAAGCACCCTCTAAAAAAGCATGTCTAAAACTTAGATCCTCAGATAATGATTTTTTTAAAACTTTCTCTCTCATATCTTTGCAATGAACGTGTGCGATTTTCTCCTTAAAATCTCTTATAATCTTCAAAGAATTACCGCCAGCAAATAACATGTGACCAGTGTCTATAGTTAATTTAACTGTATCGTTTGTTTCATTCATCAACCTTTCAGTATCTTCATGTGATTGTATTACAGTTCCCATATGATGATGATAGGCTAATGGCATATTTTCACCTTCTAACCTTTTGCCAACTTCATTAATTTTTTCACAGAATTTTTTCCAATCGTCTTTATCTAATTTTGGTCTTTTTGATAAAGCTTTTGATTCATCGGCTTGTATTGAATTAGTGACCTCGGCAAAAACTATGCAAGGTGCATTGCAATCTTTAAATAAATTTAATTGAGTTCTAATATTTTCCATTTCATCTTTTACAGTTCTTTTTAATAGATTTGCGCCATACCAACCAGAACATAAATTGATATTATGTTTATTTAATATGGGTAATAACTCTTTTGAGGTTTTAGGAAATTTCCCTCCAGATTCAATTCCAGTAAATCCAGCTTCTCTAGCTTCAGACAAACAAGTTTCTAAAGATGTATCGCCGCCTAATTCTGGCATATCATCATTACTCCACGCTATTGGTGCAATTCCTAATTTTACTGACATATTTTTTTAATTTGTTAGAATAAAGGTTTAGATCGTAAGATTAAACAAAAAAGTTATTAGTTCATGAAAAAAAAAGTTGCATTATTTGGCTTAGGTAGAATAGGGGTGATGCATGCGAAAAATATTGTATTAAATTCTAAACTAAAGCTAAAATATGTATACGATATAAATCAAAAAATCGCTAAAATTTATTCAAAAAAACTTAAATGTTTTAATTTAAAAAGTCCATCAAAAGCATTTTCAGATAAATCAATAGATATAATTTTTATATCTTCAACAACCTCTACACATATACCGCTAATAACTAGATCCGTAAAAAGTAAGAAGATAGTTTTTTGCGAAAAACCTTTAGATTTAAATATTAACAAAGTTATAAAATGCAAAAAATATATAAAAAAATATAAACCAAAAATTCAGTTAGGTTTTAATAGACGTTATGATCCAGGTCATTATGCTTTAAAAAAATCGTTATTAATGGGAAAAATTGGAAAATTAGAGAAAATTATTATTACAAGTAGAGATCCAGCTCCTCCGTCTTTTAAGTATTTAAAAAGTTCAGGTGGAATTTTTAGAGACATGACAATACATGATTTTGATATGGTTCGTTTTTATCTAGGTAATGATGAAATAAAAGAAATTTTTGCAACAGCCTCAAATATTTCGAGTAAAAAATTTAATGATATTAAAGATTACGAATTAGCAACTTGTGTTCTTAAATCAAAAACAGGAGTAATTTGCACAATTAATAATTCACGTCATTACAAATATGGTTATGATCAAAGAATTGAGGTTTTTGGTAGTAAGGGATGTTTAATATCTGAAAATAAAAAGAAATATAATTTTTTTATTGATAGATATAAAACAGCTTATAAATTACAACTTCAAGATCTTGTAAATCTTGCTAATAAAAATAAAAGACCTAGAGCTTCATTTATTGATGGGGAAAAAGCCCTTCTTCTTGCTAACGCTGCATATAAATCTTTATCAAGTAAAAAAGTTATTAAAATTAGATAGTTTTTTAAAACCTAGGGTTGAATAAAAAATAACACCATCTTTTCTTTTGATATTATTTTTGTTTAAATAAAAAATATTAATTAATTAATATTAACAACAAAAGAGGGAAAAATGAGAAAAATATATTTAACTATATTAGCTTTTCTTTCGTGGGCAGCAATGTCAGTAGCATCCTTTGCTATTGATGTAATCGTTGTTTCACATGGTCAAGCTAACGATCCTTTCTGGTCGGTTGCTAAAAATGGAGTCGACTCTGCTTGCAAAGATATGAAAATCAAGTGTAAGTATACAGCTCCAGGTACTTTCGACATGGTAGAAATGGCAAAATTAATTGACAATGCTGTTTCACAAAAACCAAAAGGAATTGTAATCACTTTACCTGATGCTGCAGCTCTAGGAAAATCTGTTAAAGCTGCAATTGCTGCTGGAATTCCAGTAGTATCAATGAACTCTGGTTCTGATGACTTTGCTAAATTAGGTATTAGCGCTCACGTTGGTCAAACTGAGTTTGAAGCAGGTGTAGGTGGTGGTCAAAAAATGAAAGCTGCGGGCGGTAAGAAAGCTCTTTGCGTTAACCACGAAGTAGGTAACGTAGCTCTTGATAGAAGATGTGCAGGTTTTAAAAAAGGTTTTGGAGGTTCAGTAGAAATACTTGGTACTTCTAATGACCCAACAGAGATTCAAAAAGCTGTTGCTGCTAAATTAGGTGGTGTCGATACTATCCTTACTTTAGGCGCGGGACTTTCTGGTGAAGCTGCTTTAAAAGCATTAAAATCTGCTGGAAAAGTTGGTTCGATAAAACTTGGAACATTTGATATGTCTCCAGATATGTTAAAAGCTGCAGCTGCAGGAGAAGTTGAGTTTTTAATTGACCAACAACAATATCTTCAAGGATATTTGCCTATCGCAATTTTTGCTCAGTATATGAGATGGGGAACAATGCCAGCTGGTGTTGTTATGACGGGACCTGGTTTCGTTACTCCAGATAATGCTAGCAAAGTAATTAAATGGGCAGCACAAGGTTATAGATAAAAAATCTTTAAAGAGGGCCTGGTTATAAAATCAGGCCCTTTTTTTTTAAAAAAATTGAAAATTATGTCAACTAAGTCAAAAAGTATTCAAAACAAATCTAGTGACGAGAGATTAAGAAAAGTTTCTAAGCTTAAAGTATTATTAAATCGACCTGAATTAGGTGCACTTGGTGGTTCAATTTTAGTATTTATATTTTTTGGAATTATAGCTGGTGATACTGGAATGTTCAGTGCATATGGAACAATAAACTTTTTGGAGGTATCAGCTAATTTAGGGATCATCGCTGTAGCTGCAGCTTTACTAATGATCGGTGGAGAGTTCGATTTATCAGTTGGATCAATGATCGGCTTTGCCGGAATTTGTATAGCTATACCAGCAATATATTGGGGTTGGCCTCTTTGGATGAGTATTTTATTTGCTTTTTCTATGGCTGTTTTAGTTGGTTATGCCAACGGTATTCTTGTAGTAAGAACTGGTCTTCCATCGTTTATTGTAACACTAGCTATGTTATTTATATTAAGAGGTGCAACTTTAGCTATTACAAGATTGATTACTGGAAGAACTCAAGTTCCAGGATTAAGAGTTCTAGTAGAGGATGATCCAATAGCCTGGATTTTTTCTGCAGATGCTTTTAAATTTGTTTTTACATGGTTGGGATCTTTAGGACTAATTGAATTAAGACAAGATGGCACCCCATTAGCAACTGGAATTCCTGCGTCAGTTATTTGGTGGATAGCCATGACTCTTTTTGCGACGTGGCTTTTAATGAAAACTAGATATGGAAATTGGATTTTCGCTTCTGGCGGAGACAAGCTTGGAGCTAGAAATGTTGGTGTTCCTGTAGGGAGAGTAAAAATTAGTTTGTTTATTGGAACAGCAGTTGCTGCTACTATTTATGCTTGTGTGCAAGTGCTAGATGCTGGTTCAGCAGATACAATGAGAGGTTTTTTAAAAGAATTAGAAGCTATTGTTGCTGCTGTGGTAGGTGGTTGTTTGTTGACAGGTGGGTATGGTTCGGCAATTGGTGCAGCATTTGGTGCTTTAATTTTTGGGACTGTGTCAATGGGAATTTATTATACAGATGTCGATACAGATTGGTTTAAAGTTTTTTTAGGAGTAATGATGTTGATAGCTGTTATATTTAATAACTATATAAGAAGAAGAGTAACAGAGAATAAGTAAATGTCAGATAATTTAATTGAATTTAATAATATTAGTAAATTTTTTGGTTCTGTAATTGCATTAAAGGATGTAACTATGCACATTAAAAGAGGTCAAATAATGTGTTTGTTAGGTGATAATGGTGCTGGCAAGTCCACATTAATTAAAACTTTATCTGGAGTTCACAAACCAGATGAAGGAGAAATTATAGTTGAGGGTAAAAAGACTGTTTTTGACTCGCCAAGAGATGCATTAGACATGGGTATAGCAACTGTTTATCAAGATTTAGCGTTGGTATCTTTGATGAGCGTAACAAGAAATTTTTTTATGGGAAGAGAGCCAATGAAAGGTTTTGGTCCATTTAAAACCTTTGATGTCAAAAAAGCAAACAGCATAGCTTCTGAAAGAATGGGGCAGATTGGTATTGATGTGAGAGATCCTTCACAAGCCGTAGGAACTATGTCGGGTGGTGAAAGACAGTGTTTAGCCATTTCTAGAGCGATATATTTTGGTGCTAAAGTATTAATTTTGGATGAACCAACATCTGCTTTAGGTGTCCATCAAGCTTCAGTAGTTTTAAAATATATTGTTAAAGCAGCAAGTTCTGGCTTAGGTGTAATTTTAATCACGCACAACGTTCACCATGCCTATCCTGTAGGTAATAGTTTTACTATTTTGAACAGAGGAAAAAGTATGGGAACATTTAATAAAAAAGACTTATCTAGAGAGAAATTGTTAGGAATGATGGCTGGTGGTGAAGAACTAGACAAATTAGAGGTAGAATTGAAAGAGATTGACAGAATTGTTAAAAACTAATGCAAATAGGTATTGATTTAGGTGCGACTAAAATTGAATCAGTTCTTTTAGACGATAATGGTTCTGAATTACATAGAAGTAGAAAAGATTCACCAAAAGATTATAATGAAACTTTAGTTTCAATTACAGAATCTGTAAGACTAATTGAGAATAAGTTTAAAAAGAAACTAAATGTTGGTGTGTGTCATCCAGGTTCAACAAATTTAGATACTGGTCTCATTCAAAATGCCTTTAATTCTCCTTGGTTAAACAACATGAAATTTTCAGATGATATTTCCAAAAGTTTAGATAGAAAAGTTTTATGCGAAAATGATGCTAATTGTTTTGCTTTATCAGAAGCCTTTGATGGTGCAGCAAAACATTATAAAATAGTTTTTGGAATAATATTAGGATCTGGATGTGGTGGTGGTTTAGTTATAAATAAAAAAATTTTAGTTGGACCAAATTCATTTGCTGGTGAGTGGGGACATGTTCCAATTGGAAAGTCTAAAAAAGAACATAATATTGAAGAATTTATATCTGGCAAAGGTTTGGAGAGAAAATATTTTACTAAATTTAAAAATAAACTTGTTGCTAAAGATATATTCAAAAAATCAAGAGAAAATTCTCCAAATGAAAAAAATATCGTAGACGAATTTATAAATAACTTAGGTTTAAGTTTATCACTTATAATAAATATAATTGACCCAGACGCAATTGTTTTTGGTGGCGGTGTATCTAACGAAATACAATCACTTGAAGAGATTAAAATAATAACAGAAAAATACTTATCTGAGTTTAATAATATTAAAAAAGTTAATCTTAAAACTGTTTTTTTAAAACCTAAGTATGGAGATGCGAGTGGAGTTAGGGGAGCTGCAATTTTAAATAGACAGAATCTTATTTAAGTATTTTTCTTATTTCACTATTAGAAAATTGTTTTGGAATTTTGCAGGTAGATTTAATACTAATCCTTTTTCTTTTTCTGGCAGCTTTCATAATTGATTGTATTATATCCAAAACATGGAATGATAATTCTCCGTTACATCTATGTTTTTTTTTGTTTTGAATACAGTAAGCCATTTCAGCTAATCCAACACCTCTGTAATTTGCATTTATCGGTGCTTCGTTTGCTCTCAGACTTTTCTGCCTAATATTAATTTTACCTAAAAACATTTTATTTGTTTTATGTTCTTTCCAAGTTCCTCCAAGTTTTTTACATGTATAAACAGAACCTCCAAACATGTTTGGGTCTGGCACGAGTATTGAACCTTTACTACCATATAGTTCAATATGATTTCTGTGATGTGCTATTACATCAAAAGAGAGAGTAAATCTTATTATTGCTCCACTATTGAAAAAAATTGTTCCTAAGTATGTGGTTGGACACAAAACTTTTATTGATTTACCTTTTCTTGGCCCAATACCAATTATCCTCTTTTTTTTATTCCACATAAAGCTTCCCCAAACTTGTTTTGCTGGTCCTAATAAGTTTACCAATGCAGTCAAATAATAAGGCCCCATATCAATAACAGGACCACCTTCTTTTTTTGCAAACCACGGTTCAGGATTTGGATGATAAGATTGAACCCCAGGGTAAGCAAAAATAATATTTCCTAAGTTAATATTACCAATAAAATTTTTCTCTAATATTTCTTTTGATTTTTGATTACCACCACCTAGAAATGTATCTGGAGCGTTGCCAATATAAAGTTTTTTTCTTTTTGAGATTTTTAATAACTCCTTTCCATCTTTTAAATTTATAGCCATTGGTTTTTCTGTATACACATGCTTATTATTTAGAAGAGCTTTTTTTGAGACTTCAAAATGTGCTTTAGGAACAGTAAGATTTAATATTATTTCAATTTCTTTATCTTTAAGTAAATTTTTCACGCTTAAAGCTTTTATTTTATAAGTTGAAGCACATTTCTTTGCTGCTAAATTATTTATATCTGCACATTTGATAATTCTGAAATTATTAAAGTATTTATGGGCTCTAAAATAGGTTTCGGCTATATGTCCACAACCTATAAGACCAACTTTAAAAACCTTAACCATTTAGATTAAACACCTTGTCTTTGTTTTGATTTACCTTGCAGATGTTCTTTTAGAGCTCTCTCATTTTCTTTAGTAGATGGTTTTGTTAAAGTAGGGCTCTCCCAAAATGCTGAACCTTCTAACCATTGATACCCATCTGTTTTAATAGATATTATATAAGTTGATTTTGACTTTTTAGCTCTTGTAAAAGCTTGTTCAAGTTCATTTATAGAATTTACATTTTCACCAGTTGCACCTAAACTTTCAGCGTGTTTAGCAAAATCTATTTTTTTTATGTTTTGAACTTTAGAACTTTCAAAAAGGCAATTAAATTCTTTACCGCCTTTGTAAAGTTGCAATCTGTTAATAACAGCATGGCCTCCGTTATCGCAAACAATTATAATTAATTTATGATTTGTCAAAACTGAACTATAAATATCTGAATTGTAGAGAAGGTATGATCCATCACCAACAAAAGCTATAACTTCTTTTTCTGGGTTTGCCATTTTTATACCTAAGGCTCCAGAGATTTCATAACTCATACAGCTAAAACCCCATTCAGTTTCATGAGTATTTAATTCTCTAGGCCTCCAAACCTGCAAGACCTCTCCAACTAATCCTCCTGCTGCAGTGACAGCAATATCAGATGGATCTGATTTTCTATAAATTGCGCCTGCAACATGCGCATAAGATGGTAATTTTTGATTTGTAGGACCACTTTCTTTATCAAGGTAATTATTCCAAGATTTAACAGCACTTCTTGATTTTTTATACCATTCATCCGATGCTTTCCAACTTCCTAAAGCAACAGTTAAATCTTGAATACAAACTTTCGCATCACCAACAATAGATTGAGCCATATGCTTATTAGCATCAAATCTTGATACATTTATTGAAACTAATTTAAAATTTGGATTTTCAAAATTTGTCCACGATCCAGTCGTGAAATCAGCCAATTTTGTTCCAATAGCAATAGCTAAATCTGTTTTTTTCATAAAGTCGTTTGGAGCTTTTCCGCCAAATCCGCCAATAGCACCTAAAAAGTACGGATCATCTTTTTTCATAGTTGAATAGCCCATTACAGTTTGTGCTGTAGGAATATTATGTTTTTTTGCAAATTGACTTAATTCTTTCATTGCATCAGAATAAAAAATTCCTCCTCCTGAAATAATTATTGGATTTTTTGATTTTTTAATTAAATCTGCTGCTTGCTTAATTTGATAATCATCAGGTCTTGGTCTTCTAATTGCATGAATCTTCTCATTAAAAAATTCTTTTGGATAATCAAAAGTTTCACCCTGAACATCCTGAGATAAAGAAATACACGCAGGTCCACAATCCGCAGGATCAATCATTGTTTGAATGGCTTGTGGAAATGTTTGAAGTATTTGTTCTGGTCTAGTGATTCTATCAAAGTATCGAGTTACATATTTGAAAGCATCATTTTGTGTTATGTTTGGATTATTAAAATGTTCAACTTGTTGTAATACAGGATCAGGCATTCTGTTAGCGTAAGTATCTCCTGGTAAAAAAAGCATAGGCAATCGATTACTCATAGCAACCGCTGCAGCTGTAAGCATGTTTGTTGAACCTGGACCAACAGAACTTGTTGCAACAAAAATTTGTTTTCTTCTTTTAGCTCTCGAAAAAGCAATACCTGTTAAAGCCATATTCTGTTCATGATGGCCTCTCCATGTAGGAAGTTCTTTTTTATTTTCTTCTAGAGCCTGTCCTAAACAAGCCACATTTCCATGACCAAAAATTCCAAATGCACCTGCAAACAGGGGTAATTTTTTACCATCAACTAATATTTTCTGTGATATTAGATACTTAACAATAGCATGTGCACAAGTTAGTTGAATTTTTTTCATAAATTAATTAAAGTGAACCCTAAGAAATATTGTAGTTTTAAGCAATAAAAATTTAAAAATGTATTCAAAATTTGGTCAATTCATACATGGTAAATGGCAGCCTTCTGAAAAAAATGAAACATACGATGTCATAAATCCAGCTACTGAGGACGTAATTGGAAAAGCATCAAAAGCTACAAAAGCAGATGTTACAAAAGCATTAAAATCAGCTGAAGAAGGCTTTAAGGTTTGGAAGAAAACTCCACCATGGCAGAGATCATATAAAATTAGAAAAATTGCAGACCTCATGCGAGAAAGAAAGAAAGAACTTGCAAAGTGGTTAGCACTTGAGGTTGGAAAACCATTAGTTGAGGGCGAAGGTGAAGTAGGGGGTGGAGCAGATATTTTTGAATGGAATTCTGAAGAAACTAAAAGAATATTTGGACAAACTGTTGAAAGTAGATTTGAAAATACCAGAGTACAGGTCAATTACCAACCAGTGGGAGTAGTTGCCGCTTTAATCCCATGGAACTTTCCAATAATTCTAGCATCTCGAAAAATTTCAACAGCATTAGCTGCGGGCTGTTCTGTTATTGTAAAACCTGACGTTATAACACCTGGAGCTGTTATGGAGTTAATGAATATAATTAATGACGCTGGTATTCCTCCAGGGGTTGTTAATCTTTTATCTGGAGATCCAGAAGAAATGTCTAATGAATTAATCTCATCAAATATTATTAAAAAGGTTTCTATCACTGGATCTACAAGAGTAGGAAAACTAATATTAAAAAAAGCAGCTGATAAAGTTCAAAGAGTTACAATGGAACTTAGCGGCCATGCTCCTTTTATAGTTTTCGAAGACTCAAATATTGAAAAAGTTACTGATATGGCAATTACTTCAAAATATAGAAATAATGGACAGGTTTGTATTTCACCAAGTAGATTCTATATACATGAAAGTAAAAAAAATGAATTTGCAAAAACTTTTATTGAAAAAACGAAAAAACTTAAATTAGGTGATGGAATGAAAGAGGGTGTTCATCTTGGACCTATTACAACTAAAAAAAGATTAGAGGAGATTGAAAAATTAGTTGAAAAGACCAAAAAAGAAGGTGGCAAAGTACTATATGGTGGTAAAAGGCCATCTGGTTTTAATAAAGGATATTTTTATGAGCCAACTATAATTGATGGCATCAAAGATAATTTTACAGTTATGACAGAAGAACCTTTTGGACCGATAACAGCTATTACTACTTTTAAAGATTTTGATGAAGTTATTAAAAGAGCAAACAATCATGATTGTGGACTAGCTGGATATATTTGTACAAATTCAATGGAGAAAGCATTCAAAGCTTCAGAACAATTAGAGACAGGAGTCGTTGCAGTTAATACTCCTGTAGTAGCAACCGCAGAAACACCATTCGGTGGTATCAAACAAACGGGATATGGCCGAGAAGGTGGCTCAGTTGGGATAAAAGATTATTTAAATATCAAATATACTCACCTAGGCTTATCTGGTTAGTAAATGAGAAAAAATAAGCTTAAAAAAATTTTTTCTGAGGGTAAAGCTGTAATAAACGGTTGGCTTCAAATACCAAATTCATTTTCCGCTGAAGTGATGGCAAATCAAGGATGGGACTCTTTAACCATTGATATGCAACACGGTGTTGTGGACTACCCAAATGCATTGCAAATGCTTCAAGCAATTTCAACAACTGATGTCGTTCCAATGGCAAGAGTAAATTGGAATGAACCTGGACAAATTATGAAAATATTAGATGCAGGATCTTATGGAGTTATATGTCCAATGGTGAGTAATAGAAAAGAGGCTGAGCATTTTGTTAAAGCTTGTTTATATCCACCGAGAGGATTTAGAAGCTTTGGACCAATAAGAGGTCTTTTGTATGGTGGTGCGGATTACGGTAAGCACGCAAATGATGAGTTATTAAAATTTGCTATGATTGAGACTAAAGAAGCATTGGAAAATTTGGACTCTATAATGACCACGCCTGGTCTTAATGGAATTTATATAGGTCCAGCTGATTTAAGTTTAGCTATTGGTGAAGAACCAAGTTTTGACAAACCAGAGGGTGACAAGGTTTATGATACAATTATGAAAATACTGGAACATGCAAAAAAAAATAAAATAATTGCTGGTATACACAATATGAAGGCTGAATACGCCCAGAAAATGATAAATAAAGGTTTTCAATTAGTAACAGTTGGTTCTGACCAGAGGTTTATGTCTGGTGGTGCAAAAGAAGCTGTAAGCAAGTTTAAAAAGATAGATAAAAAAGAAGGCAAGGGTTATTAATTTAAATGCAGAATAATATTGCTGTTTTATTACCTTATAAAGACCAATTCATCAAAGATAATGCTGGGTCAGCATCTATTTGGGTTAAAGATTTTTCAAAAGATAGTAAGTTAAAAAAAAACACGACCATTTTTGGTTATACATCAAACGTAAGTAAAACTTTTGAAAATTTTAATTATGTAAATTTAAAATTTTCAAATTTTGGGGTTCAAAGTAAAAACTTAAAATACGTTAATAAATTTATTGACGTATTAAATAAAAAAAAATTTTCTCTTATCGAAATTCATAATAGACCTTCTTACATTCTTCATATCGAAAAGAATTTACCTAATCAAAAGTATTTATTAGTAATTCACAATAATCCTCAAACACTTCGGGGTGCTGTTACACCAAAAGAGAGAAAACATCTTATAAAATTGTGTAGTAAAATTACATTTGTAAGCAATTGGGTTAAAGAAAAATTTTTTGAAGGATTAGACATTAAAAATCATGAAAAAACACAAGTTTTATATCCAGCTATTAATAAAATTTCTAAAATGCCAAAAAAAGAAAAAATTATTACTTTTGTTGGTAAATTAAATCACTCAAAGGGATATGACACCTTTGGTCGTGCAATAATTAGAATATTAAAAAAATACAAAGATTGGAAAAGTATTGTCATAGGAGATGAACCAAGAGAGAAGTACAATTTTAAACATGATAGACTAATTCATTTAGGATGGATTACTCATGATGAAACTTTACAGATTTACAAAAAATCTAGTATTTCTGTCGTTCCCTCACACTGGGAAGAACCATTCGGGCGTACATCATTAGAAGCGGCATCTAGAGGCTGTGCTACAATTATTTCAAAAAAAGGAGGTCTTCCAGAGACCATTCCATACGGTTTGTATCTTAACAAAATTAATCAAAATGAAATTTATAAAAAAATAAAACAATTAATTATAAGTAAAAAGTTAAGAGAGGATCTACAAAAAAAATCAATTAGCTACGTTTTTCATGATATAAAAAAAAATACAAAAATATTTGACAATTTACGTGAAGAAATAATAAATGAAAAAAATATATTTGTTAATAGAAATATATCAAATTTAAAAATATTAAATATTTCAAATTTTGGTAATCGTCAGTTTAATAGATTATATTACATTTCAATCGCAAAAAAATTAGCAAATGGTTTTATAAGAAATGGTCACGATGTAATTAATTTAAGCGATAGGGATGTCGGAAAATTCAATAAATCTTTAAGAGACTTTAAGGGAACAAGTTATTTAAATACGATGATATATGAAACAGCCAAAAATTATAAACCTGATTTAATTTTACTAGGTCATTCTTATGACATTGAGAGCGATACACTCGAAAAAATTAAAGATTTAAGTAAAAAAACAGTTATTTCACAATGGTTTGAGGATCATCTTGCTGATACAGGTCCTGATTTTGCTTCTAACAGAAAAAAATTACTTAAATATGATAATTTTGTTACATCAAATTTCATTACAACGCATCCGTCTACATTAGATTTTTTGAGAAAGAAAAAAAACTTTCATTATCTTCCAATCCCGGTTGACAAAAATATTGAAAAATTAAAAATTTATGAAAATAACAATCAAATAAACGATGTTTTTTTCTCTATGAGTCATGGGGTCAATAGAGGTAAATTAAAAAGAGATAAACAGGATGAAAGGCATAATTTTATTACTGACCTAATTACGGAATGTCCTAATATAATTTTTGACATATACGGATATAATAATAGGGAGCCTGTATGGGCTGAAGATTTTTATAAAGTTATAGTAAACTCCAAAATGGCTTTAAATTTAACAAGAGGTAAACCTCTTAAATATTTAACGAGCAATAGAATTGCTTCTTTAATAGGAAACGGATTATTAACTTTTATAGATAAAAGAACACAATTAAATAATTTTTTTAATAATAATGAAGTTGTTTTTTATTCTGGTTTAGAAGATTTAGCAAATAAAATAAATTTTTATAAGTCGAACGATAAAAAAAGAATTAATGTTGCAAAAAAAGGTAGAAGAAAATATTTTGATCTTTTTGAATGTCAAAAAGTAGCAAATTATATTATTTCCAAGTCTTTTAACAGAGATTTACCAAAAAAATTGAAATGGATGGATTAATTGAAAATTAAAAAAATTAAATCAAAGATTAAAAATTTAAAATTTGGAATAAACTGTACTATTATAGAACCATCAAATATTTATGGTTCTAAATTTGGTAAAAACGTTTTTATTGGACCTTTTGTAGAAATACAAAAAAATTCTTATATAGGTGATAATACCAGGGTGCAAAGTCATTCATTTATATGCGAGAAAGTAAAAATTGGTAAGAATTGTTTTATAGGCCATGGAACCATGTTTACAAATGATGATTTTAAAAAAGGTAAAATAAATAGAAACTCAAAATATTTTAAAAAAACAGTAATTGCCGATGATGTGCTGATTGGATCCAATTCAACAATTTTACCAGTTCATATCTGCAGGGGATCCGTCATTGGAGCTGGATCAGTAGTTACTAAAAATATTAAAAAAAAAGGTATCTACGCAGGTAATCCAGCGAAATATTTAAGGAAAATTTAATTATGAAATTTACTGACGTTAATCCATTTTCTAAAAATGAACAATCAAAGATTAACAAATCTCTTTTATCAACTGTTAAAAAAGGAGACTTTATACTTGGAAAAAATGTAGAAAAATTTGAAAAAAAATTTTCTAAATTAGCAAAAGTAAAATATTCAGTTGGTTGTGCAACAGGTACAGATGCTTTAATTTTGTCTATAAAAGCTTTAGGACTTAAAAAAAAACACGAGGTGATAATTCCTGGTATGTCATATATATCAACGGGTCTAAGTTTGGCATTAAATAAGACTAAAATTTGTTTTGCTGATATTGATCCTGACACAGGATTGATATCTTTGGAGTCTATAAAAAATAAAATTAACAAAAATACTAAAGCTATTATTCCAGTGAATTTATATGGTCAAAAGGTAGATATAAAAAAATTAAGATCAATTGTAGGTAAAAGAGTATTTATTATAGAAGATAGTGCTCAATCTCATTTTGCATTTAGTTGTTACAATTGTGGAAGAGCAGACGAAGAAACTTGTTGCAAAAAAGAACTAAATCATTCTTACGCTGATTTATCTTGTTATAGTTTTTATCCATCAAAAAACCTTGGTGCTTATGGAGATGGTGGATTGATAACTACTAATAATATGAATTTTTACCGTAAATTAAAAATATTAAGAAACTTGGGAACTATTAAAAAAAATGTTCATAAATATGAAGGCTTAAACAGTAGATTGGACACCATACAAGCATCTATTCTTTTTGAAAAAGTAAATCATACAAAAAAACATAATGATTACAGAAGAAAAATTTCAAAGTATTATGATGATGAATTGCAATTTATTAGCGAGGTTAAAACTACAGAAACTAAACCGGGATCATCTAGACATTTATACGTTATAAGAGTCAAAAATAGGGACAGACTTTTAAAGTATTTGCAAAAAAATGGTATTAGTTCACAATTGCATTATCCTTATAGCCTCAATAGAGCAGGGGCACTAAAGGCCAGCGTTAAGAAAGAGAATCTGCCAATATCTGAGAAATGGGCTAAAGAATGTTTAAGTCTTCCTGTATATCCATATATGAAACTTAGTGATGCCGAAAAAGTAGTTAAAATAATAAAAAAATATTTCAATTATTAAATGAGCCCGGGCTCACATAATGTTTATTTGATTATTTCAAAAAAAAAAGGTTTTTATAAAACTTATGTTGGATATGCAAAAAATATTAAAAATAGATTAAATCAGCATAATTCAAATAAAGGTGCAAAAAGTACAAAAGGAAGATATTGGAAATTAATTTTTAAAAAAAATTTTAAAAATAAAAGTAGGGCTTTAAAATACGAATACTTTTTAAAAAAAAATAGAAAATTAAGGAATGATATAAAATTAAAGTTTATAAAAAATTATGGATAAAAAAATTATTGTAAAAGTAGCTGCTGGGTTAGGTAATCAAATGTTTATGTATGCTAACGCATTCTCATTAGCTAAAAGGTTTGGTTACAAGTTATTTATTGATAATACATCGGGTTTTTTCCAAGCTAAAAACAGAACTTTTGGGAGAGCTTTTGGATTAAATTCTTTTAATTTAACAGGGGATTTAGCAGATAAATCTGATAAATATGATAATTATATAACTCATAATTATAAAAAAATAATTAAAACTCTAAATAGATTTCAAAAAAACAAAGCTTTTTTGACGGATCCTAAAGGTTCAAATAAGAAAACTTATTATGAAAAAATCGACTATCCTTTATCTGATACGGTTTATCTTGAAGGATATTTTGAATCCGAAAAGTACTTTTTTGATCTTAAGACTGAGTTAATTGAAGAATTTAAAATAAAAAACTCTTATATAAACAATAAAAATAAATTTATTAATTTATTAAGTGAAAGTAATTCAGTTTCAATCCATGTACGCAGAGATAGATTCGTTGAACCAAGTTACTTCAACGATAGAGGAAGAGAGCCAAAAAAGGATATGAGATTAGAAGATATTATTAATTATATTAATAGAGCTGTCTCATATTTTGAAAATAAAATTGATAATCCAAAATTCTTTATTTGGTCTAATAATTTTTCTGATCTAGATAAAATATTCGATAAAAATAAGTTTATTTTTGTTCAGAATAATGACTATATAAATGATTTCTATTTATTCAGTTTCGCAAAACATTTTATTGTAAGCCCATCATCATTTCATTGGTGGGGTGCGTGGTTGAACCAAAATCCTAATAAAATATGTGTAAGACCTTCTGACAATTTAAATCCTTCAAATAATAAAGATTTCTGGCCAGAGTCCTGGTCTATAATTTAACTTTATTTAAGGCGTTATTTTTAAATAAATTCGCTTCTTTAATATATCTTCTAACCATTTGAGTTGTTTTATGGCCTGTCATTGCCATAATACTTCTCTCATCAGCACCGGACTCTGCTGAAACTGTTGCAAAACCTGATCTTAAACTATGCCCCGAAAAATTTTTATTATCTATTCCTGCCATTTCTAAATATTTTTTTATTATTAGAACTACTGATTGATCTGTTAACCTGTGATTTGTTAATGATGATCCTTTTGCAAATCTTCTAAAAATTGGACCTTCTTTAATTTGTGATAAATCTATCCATTTCTTTAAGTGAGATACAGGGCAATAATCTTTATTTGAGAAGTAGGGCAGTCCTTTGATCATCCCTTCTCCAAATTGGTCTGTTTTTGATCTTCTAAGAGTGATTTTTAAACCTTCAGGTACAAACTCTAGATCTTCATAGTCTATTGATATTAATTCTGTTCTTCTAAACCCGCCTCCGAAACCAGTTAAGATGATTGTTTTGTCTCTAATTTTCTTAATTTCCTCAATTTTATCTTCATCTATTACTTTAATTATTGCTTTTAAATGATTGATTAATATCGGTTTTTTACCCCTTTGAATACTTCCTTTTGCACGTTTAATACCCATTAGGTTCTCAATAATTATCGGATGCTTTGTATCAAGATAATGCCCCTTATGTTTATGAATCATGCTTATTGAGACCAATCTACGCCTTAAAGTACTTATTTTAGTGTCTTTTCCAGACAGATAAGTCAGATATAAAGCCACTATTTTAGGTTCTGTCGGTAATGATTTAAAACCATGCTTAGCACAGAAGGCTCCAAAGTCCTTAAAATCTGATTTATAAGCTCTTATAGTATTGCTTGCTTTTGAGCTTTTGAGGTTATTTAGAGTTTCCTCATGTAAAGCTTTTAGATCTGTAACTAGTTCATTCATATCTATTACTATTGATAACAATTAATTATCACTACTAATATAATAGATGATTTTTAAAGTCAAGTGATTAAATATACGATGATGTTCGAGTCTAGAAAAAGAATTGTCATGGACAGAGGCCCAAGCTGGCCAGATTATGATAAAGCTGAGCCATTTATGGTTAGATACTATCCCTTATTTCGTAAAAGACCTAAATGGTTCCCTTTTAATATTTTCATTCACCAGATCTTAAAGAGTGATAGAGGCGATTTACACGACCATTATTGGTCTTATTTAACTATAATAGTTAAGGGTGGATATTGGGAAACAAGGGAAAACGGGACTTTTTGGAGAGGGCCTGGCTATATTGGTTATAGAAAGGGCACAGATAGACATAGTTTAAAGATCCCAAAGGGCAAATCAGCCTGGACAATCATATTTGTGGGTCCCAATAAAGGTTCAAAGAGGTACTCAAGTTATCAAAAAAACCCCTAAAAAAAGGGTATTTTATAGCCAAAAAACCCTTATTTTTCAACGTTTTTTGCAATCTGAGGGTGTAATTTTTTAAAAATATAGGTTTTATGCGGTCTATTAGAGCTTATATGTATACATCACAAAAATAGGCCTATATATGGCCCATTAAACGCTATATTCTAATACTGCATTGCTCCCCTATTTCATTAAGTAAAAATCGTAGTTTCCTGGGAAGCCACTAAATAATAAACTCTAAAAAGCGTTATTTTAAGCCATTTTTTAAGTACAAGACCTTATTATCAAATAAATAACATTAGATATGATATTTTTTTATGAGTTACCATTGGTTTCGCGATTAATTGTAAATATTAAATATCAATTTATTCAATAAAAACAGATATATAATTAAATAACTTAAAGTGATACTTTAAGGTAAAATAGACTAATTAAACAAAATACTTGAGAGATAAAAATACGACAATAGGTAAAGTGAAAAACGATATGGTGGTTGACACGAAAATAGTACTAGCGATGCTATCAACAACCTTTTTAGGTGAGTACATAGAGCCCACTAAATAGGTTAAAATCGCACTAGGCATAGAACTTTGAATAAATATTACACCCGCCTCTACCCCAGACAAATTAAAGGCATAAATGATTAAAAGACCAATAATTGGACCAAAAAACATTCTGGTAAATGAGTTTATTAATGAAAGCTTAAATGAAAATACTTTTAATTTAGTAAGAGCAATGCCTAAAGCCATTAAAACCATAAATATTGTTGCGTAAGATATCAAGTGGGTGGCGTTTTCTAAAAAGATAGGAACCTCTAAATCAAAATATAAAAAAATAAAAGCAAATAAAATTCCGTAAATTGGGCCATTTCTAAATAGTATTTTAAAATCTAATTTCTTTTTTGCTAGAAAAATACCCAAAGTAAAGTGCAAAAGCATTATTACTGATGCAATTGCTCCAGCAATACCAAAACCGGTATTACCATAAGCAAATAAACATACAGATAAACCAATATTCCCATTGTTTGGAAGAATTAAAGGAGGTAACTCATAGATAATATCTCTTTTCGTTAAAATTAGTGTAATGACCCCTACAAAAGCAAAACCAGATACCATAATTATTTTATAAGTGAAAAATTCAATAAAGGTTTCAAGATTAACGCCGGTTGATGTAAGTGAATAAAATATTAGAGCTGGCGTTCCAAATGTTCCAGTTAACTTAGTAATAAAATCAGTGTCAAATTTAGGATTTTTTTTTCCAAAATAAAACCCAATACCAATAACTAAGAAAACAGGAAAAAATACATCAACAAGCTTAAGGTAAATCTCCATTAAGCTCTTACATCAGATTTAGTCGGTTTTCTCAAGGGTTTATTAAAACCTATGGCTTTTTCAAATTCATTTAAACGTTTGTATATAGATCTTAGTTCAGTAATTCTCGTCCAATTTTGCAAAAATAAAGAAAAACTACTTTGAACTTCTCTAAAAGCACTAGATGTTTGAATTAATACACCGAGCGTCATAGCACCCGTAAATAAACCTGGTCCCATCAAAAGGTATGGCACTATAATCATTGTTTGGTTGTACATAATCAACCAAAGATCAAAATAACCATAATGTAAAAAAAGTCTGTGGTAATTGAATTTTATGCCGGTAAATAACTCTAATACTGTTGGTGGTTTAACATAGTTTTGTCTATCATCTTCACCATAAACTAATTCTTTTCTGAAGGCAGCTTCTACTTTTTGATTATTATATTCAAGACCTGGCAGTTTTATACCAACTAACCAACTAATTACTAGTCCGCCCAAACTAGCAGTAAGTGAAACCCAAACTAAAGAACCGGACACATCTTTAAAAAATGGTATTACAACATTTGATGATAACCCCCACAGAATAGGAATAAATGCTATTAAAAGCATTATTGCTCTAACAACCTGAAGGCCTAAACTTTCAACAATTTTGGCAAAATTCATACAATCTTCCTGTATTCTTTGTGATGCACCCTCTACTTTAGCGTCAACTTTTTTCCAATACGGCATATAAGAAAAAGTCATAGCTTCACGCCATCTAAAAGCCCATAATCTAGTAAAATAATTAGTGACCGTGTAGATCATTACATATGGAATAGCCAACTTCATAAATAGGAAAATACCATCATAAAATTCAGATATATTTCTTTCGGTTGCTTTTTGAAGTAGATCGTAGAAACCTTTGTACCATTCATTAATTTGAACATCTATCCAGGTTTGAGCTAGTAAAGATAAAAAAATAAAGAATGCACCACCCCATGACCATAACATCCATTTCTTTTCGGTGAAAAAACTTCTCCACATACTAATCTTTCAAAAAATTATCAGCGTATGATTTGATTATAAAATTTGATTTTTTAGGTTCTATAACTTGGAAATTAATATTATTTTTTTTTGCATATTCTATAGCTTTTTCTTTTGTTGAAAACTTCAACAACACTTCACCTAAAGTGTCTTCTCCAGACTCCCAGCCCATTAGTGGATTTGTTTTTGTATTCTTTGATTCAAATGCAAGAACCCACTTTTTGGTTTTGCTCCTGCCCGATTGCATTGCTGTCTTACTAGGTATAAAAATTTTTGCTCTTTTCATATTAATTCATTGGTAAACTACAAACTGATCCAGATACCTCTTTATTATTTATATTTGTTTTAAAATTTTGAGAGTCTTTACAATATTCAATATTTATCATAGCTATTCCGACTATCATTTTAAACCCAGGTGAATAAACGGCAGATCTTAAATATCCTATAGTTTCTTTATTTTCATCAACGAGTTTTAACTCTGATGTTAGATTAATGTTTTTTTCGTTTATTTTAACACCCATTAGTTTTCTTTTAATTCCTTCTAATTTAACTTTTTGTAATGCTTTTTTTCCTAAAAATTCAATATTACTCTCTAAATTAATATATTTATCTAATCCACATTCAAAGGGATTATCATTATTATCCATATCGTTACCATAGGACAACAAAGCACCCTCTATTCTTTCAATAACATTTGGACAACCTGGTTTTAAATTGAACTTGTTACCAACTTTAATAATATAATCATAAAGTTTAATACCTGATTTCGAATTTTCAACGTAGATCTCGTAACCACCTTGCTTAGAAAAACCAGATTTTGATATCATAAAATCTATGTCTTCAAATTTAAAATAATTAAAATTAAAAAACTTAAGTTTACTTATCTCATCTCCAAAAACTTTTCTCATTACATCCAAAGATTTAGGTCCTTGTACTGCGAGAGTAGAAATTTTTGTCTCATGAATTTTTACATTTAATTTCATTGAGTCAGCAATTCCTTTTGCATAAAGCAAAACATCTGAGTCCGCTATACATATTCTCCATTTCATATCTTCTACTTTTAAAACCAGTGGATCGTTAATCATATTACCATTTCCATCAATCAAAGGAACGTAGTAACATTTAAGCACTTTAGCACCACTTAGGTCTCTACATGTCATAAGTTGAACTAATTTATAAGAATCACTACCACTAACTTCAATTTGTTTTTGAACAGAGACATCCCATAATTGAACATCTTTTTTTAAGTGAAAATATTCATCTTCTAGTGACTTAAAATGAGTTGGTAATAACATGTGGTTATAAACAGTATAACCACCTACCCCATAACTTTCTAATCTAGATGTGTATGGGGTAATTTTAACTCTTCTATTTTTTGAAATTTCAAATTTATTCATTTATTTAAGATATTTTTTTGAGTGTTTTAGTAATATTAATATTCATGTTATCAAAAATATTTCGTTCATTATTTTTAATATTTTTATAAATATAATTAACGAGTCTTGATAATGGTTCAGCAAGATCTATTTCTGGAACCTCGAGGCTGTATTTAGCTTGTTTAGCTTTCTTGAAATATATTTTAATTTTATACATAGATTCATTTTCATCACAATAAATAATCGCATTCTTAAATTTAAATTTCATAAGTCGAATTTTTATTGGTGAAATCCAAGTATTTTTGATGAAAACATTTAATTTATTTTTATAAGTTAAATTGATAAATGCCGTATCAGACTTAGGAGATTGTGCATTATTAATTTTTAAGGATTTTGATTTTATTGGGTTGCTTTTTAATAAATAAAATAAAATTGATAGATCATGAACTGCTAAGTCCCATACCACATTAACATCTTTTCTTACAGGTGCTTGCTCTCTATAAGACTCTATTTCATTTAATTTGCCAAACCTATTGCTCTCAATAATCTTTTTAATGTAATTAATAGAACCTGAAAAAATAAACGGATAATCAACAAATATTTTCTTTTTATTTATTTTTGAAATTTTTTCTAAATTATACACCTCTTTTTCGGATAGTGAAATTGGCTTTTCAACTAAAATATGTTTTTTCATTTTTAGTGCAAACTTAGATATTTGAAAATGTGTGTTTGTGGGTGTGGCTATAACAACTATATCGATATTGTTTGTAATCGATTTTTTATAATCCTTTGAAGTCTTTATGAATGGAAAGTCTTTTTTTGCTCTCAGTAAATTTGTTTGGGATTTGTCTGAGACAGATACTAGTTTAAAAAAATTTGAATTTTGAAAGTTTCTAGCTAACTTTGGTCCCCAATATCCATAACCTATAAGGCATACTTTTAATTTATTCATTTTTTAAAAATTCAGCCACCTTTTCTCTCATTTCAAAAGCATTTTCAAGTATTATCATGTGACCGCAGTTTTTAATGATATGAACTTTCGAACCAGGAATTAATTCAGCAAATTTTTTTCCATTTTCCAATTTAATCATTTTGTCCAATTCACCAAAAATAAACAAAGTCGGAAATTTAATATTTTTTACAGCTTTAAGGCCGTTTTTATAGTTATTACAAGCAATTAAATCTACAGCCAATACCTCTCTTACCTCTCTTGTTGAGTTTAAAATTTTTTGTAATGGATTGCCTCCTATAAACCGTTTTGAATGACCGTAACCCCATTTCATCATTAAATTTAAAGACTCCATATCACCTGACAATGATAGATCAATTAAGCTTTTATTAACTGGAATTTCATATGCACCGGCAACAAAAACTAACTTTTTAATCTTTTGTGGAAATCTTAATGAGAATTCTAATGAGACCAGGCAACCTTGAGAATGACCAACAATTGTTACCTGATTTGTGCCAATTTTATTTAACAACTTATCTAACCAAACTGCAATTTCTTCTATACTTTTTAAACTCTCTCCTTCAGAATTTCCATGGCCTGGGAGATCTAATGTAAGTACATTAAAACCAAGTGAAGAAATATATTGCTCAGTTAATGACCATACAACGTGGGACTGGCCGCTGCCATGTAATAAAATAACTGTTTCTTTATTTTTATCGAAGGTAAGACCTGCATCAGATGCAAAAACTTTTTTTTTATCAACTTCAACAATCAACTTAATTCCTTAGCTTTAGCTCTAAGCTCGTACTTTTTTATTTTTCCCGTGGATGTTTTTGGAAGATCTCCGAAAACTATTTTTTTTGGAATTTTAAACCCAGCAAGTGTCTCCCTACAGAACTTAATGATTTCCTCTTCGGTTGCTTTCTTTTGTGGTGATAGCTCAACAAAAGCACATGGAGATTCACCCCACTTTTCATCGGGCTTTGCTACAACAGCTGATAAAGATACTGATGGGTGTTTAGAAATAGTATTTTCTATTTCGATAGATGAAATATTTTCACCACCAGAAATGATTATATCTTTTGATCTATCTTTAATTTGTATGTAACCATTAGGATGCATTACGGCTAAATCTCCTGAATGAAACCAACCGTCTTTCATGGATTTTTCCGTTGCATCCTTGTCTTTAAAATAACCTTTCATTACAACGTTTCCTCTAATCATAATTTCTCCTATAGTCTTGCCATCATTAGGAACTGTTTTCATATTTTCTGGATTCATAACTTTAACATCTTCAGTGTTTGGATAACGAACACCTTGACGTGAACTAATATCAGCTTTCTCATCCTCATTAAGTTTATCCCATTCACTATTCCAAGCACACTGAAGGATATGACCATAGGTTTCAGTCAACCCATAAACGTGCATAACTTCAAATCCTAATTCTTTCATTTTTTTAAAAATTATACTTGGTGGTGGTGCAGCTGCAGTTAAAACATAGACCTTGTGGTTCAGTTTTATTTGTTCTTCTTTTGGTGCATTAGCTAACATATTTAGTATTATTGGTGCACCTCCAAAATGAGTTATTTTGTGTTCTGAAATTAGTTCAAAAATTTCTTTAGCTCTTATATTTCTAATACAGATAACACGAGCATGTAGCATTGCTAAAGTCCAAGGATAGCACCAACCATTACAATGAAACATTGGTACAGTATAAAGAAAATTTAATCTATTTGGCATATTCCATGCGGTTACGCTTCCTGTAGCCATGAGATATCCGCCTCTATGATGATAAACTACACCTTTGGGATTTCCAGTTGTTCCTGATGTATAATTTAATGAAATTGCTTGCCACTCATCATCTGGTCTTTTCCAAATAAAATTTTCATTTCCTGTATTAAGAAAACTTTCATACTCAAGTTCGCCAATTTTTTTTGCATCTTTTAAATTTTCTTGTTTATCAATAATGTCTATAACAGAAATTTTTTTACTTAATGTTTCTAAAGCTTTGTTTACAACTGGACTAAATTGTCTATCAACGATTAAAACTTTAGTATCTGCGTGATTTAAAATATAACCTACTGTCTTTGCGTCTAATCTTGTATTAATTGTATTTAATACTGCTCCAGTCATTGGGACTGAATAGTGAGCCTCAAATAGTTCAGGTGTATTTGCTGCCATAATAGACACGGTATCACCCTTTTTAACCCCATGTTTTTCTAGTGCACTGGCAAACTTAATTGCTCTTTCGTAAACTTGTTTCCATGTGTAGACTCTCTTCTTATAAATTAAAGCCTCATAATCTGGGTAAATATCTTTTGTCCTTTCTAAAAAAGTTATAGGGGTTAAAGGAACATAGTTTGCTTTATTTTTTTCAAGATTCTTTTCGTAATTGTTCATTTCAATTAAAGTTCGCCTTCATCATTGATTTACTTCCTGTTATTGCTGACAAATAATGACTTTGGGCTCTTGGTAAAATTTTATCAAAATAGTAAGTTGCTGTATTTATTTTGTCTTCAAAAAAAGATTTATTAGTATCATATTTTTCATAGCTAACTTTAAGAATTTTTAACCAAGAATGAGCTAAACCTAAATAACCTAAAACCTTTAAATAATCATTACACGCGGCGCTAACATCATCTTTTGAATTTTTATTTTTTTCAATAAGCCAGGACGTAAAATTATTCATTAGCTCAACATATTTTTGAAATTTTTGAACAAATAATGCTAGTTCATTGTTTTTTTCATACTCTTGTATCTCTTTTGAAATTTGAGATATGTAATTATTATAAATATTATTATTAAGAATTTTTCTAAAAACTAAATCAATAGCTTGAACAGAATTTGTTCCTTCATATATTGGGGTAATTCTATTATCTCTAAATAGTTGTTCAACACCTTGGTCTTTGGTGTACCCATATCCACCAAAAACTTGTATTGCATCATTTGTTATTTCCATTCCTATGTCAGTAAAAAAAGATTTTATTAGTGGTGTCATCATAGAGACCATATCATTGGCATTTTTTTTAATTGTTAAGTTAGAATGATTTAAACTTACATCTATTTGTTGAGAAACCCAAAAAGCTAGGGATCTTTGACCTTCAATTAATGACTTCATATTCATTAAACTTCTTCTAATATCTGCGTGCTTAATTATTAAATCTGCGTCTTTATTATTACTATTATTTGCCTTACCCTGTTTTCTCTCTTTAGCGTATGAAAGAGCATTTTGGTATGCTGTTTCTGAAATACCTAAACCTTGAATACCCACGACTATTCTTTCTAAGTTCATCATAGTGAACATAGAACTTAAACCTTTATTTTCGGATCCTATCATGTAGCCAGTTGCATTTTCAAAATTCAGAACACAAGTTGGGGATCCCTTAATTCCCATTTTTGTTTCTATTGATCCAGTGTTCACTCCATTTCGTGAACCAATTGATCCATCATCTTTTACAACAAATTTAGGAACAAGAAATAAGCTAATGCCTTTTGTTCCAGATGGAGATCCTGGTACTCTTGCTAAAACTAAATGTATTATGTTTTCAGTTAAGTCATGATCACCTGAGGTTATAAAAATTTTTTGTCCTGTTAACTTATAAGAATTATCTTTTTGTTTAACAGCTTTGGTTTTCAATAGCCCAAGATCTGTACCACAGTGAGACTCAGTAAGACACATTGTACCACTCCACTTACCTTCAACAATTTTTGGTAAATACTTATTTTTAATTTCTTCATCTGCATGATGAAGTATACAGTTATATGCTCCAATACTTAATTCACTATAAAGTTTAAAAGAAAGACTAGAAGATGAAAGCATCTCTTCAAAAAATGTGCTGACAGTCTTCGGCATACCTTGACCACCATATTTCGGGTCACAAGATAACGATGTCCATCCATCTTCAATAAATTTTTTATAAGCTTCTTTATATCCTGGTGGAGATCTAACAATTCCATTTTCATAAACACAAGGCTTTTCATCCCCAATTTTTGCTAGAGGTAAGATTAACTCCTGGTTAATTTTAGCAGCTTGTTGTAAAATATCTTTAACTAAGTCAGAATTTATTTCTTTGTATTTATCTATTTCTTTGTAGTTTTTATTATCTTTTAAATGATCAAATAAAAACATCATTTCTTCAACTGGTGCATTATATATAGGCATTTAGTTTATAAGTGGTTTTCCTGTTTTTAAAGTATGGGCTATTCTATTTTGGGTATTTTGAGTTTCTAATAATTTCATAAAACTATTTAATTCAAGATTATACATTTGATCTTCAGAAATTTCTTTATTTTTTTCAGTATCTCCCCCGCTCAATACATATGCTAATTCTTTACCAACTACCATACCATGATCTAATATTTTTTTATTATTATATAATTCATCAAGTTTCTTTTGCATTTTTTGTCTCACTTGATTACCTGATAATTTAAATTTACATTCAATAGGAGGCTTAAATTCTTTATTTTTTTCAATAAATTTTTTAGCTACCTCAAAAAGGTTGTTTCGATTGATGATAACCTCATGATTACTATCTAAAAATAAAAGAGGTTTTGCCTCTTGAGGTGAAGTGGCTGTTTTGGCATAACCAATAATATCAAACACTTTAAGTGAAGCAAATTCAGGATCATTTTTTGAATCATTAGTTTGTGTCCAACGCCATAAAAGCTCTTTACAGCCCCCGCCTGCAGGAACCAAACCGACAATAGTTTCAACTAAACCCATAACTATATTTGTATGAGAAACAACGTAATTGCTCTGCAATAATACTTCTTCGCCACCACCTAGAGCTAAACCAGAGGGTGCAGATATAACTAGATTTTCACAGTACTTTAAATGTTTACAAGTTTTTTGAAAATACTTTATAAATTTTTCAACAGATTTCATATCACCCTTTTTAACAAATTCCATAACATAATTAAGATTAACTCCTGCAGAAAATTGCATACTCTCATTTATTATAATCAAAGGTTTGTCGGTAGCATTCATTAGAGCCTCCATAGAATTGTAGTCTAAAGCATTAGCTTTAGTGTTAAATTCAACAATATTAAAATCATTAAATCTAAATATCTCTGCAGAATCATTTTTGTCTACCTTTGTTACTAATCTCTTAATTTTACCAAGAGTTTGGATATTTGTATATTTTTGACGTTCTTCGTAAAAATTTTTAGATCCTTTATTTTTAAGATTTTGTAAAAAAGGGTTTAGTTTTGTATCACCTAGTTTTGAAAAAAAATTATCCAAACCAATCGACTCTAGCATTTCAAAAGGTCCCATAGACCAATTAAAACCAAGCCTTAGTGCTTCATCAATATCGTTATATTGTTTTGTTATTTGGGGTACTAAAGATGAAGAATATAGAATTATTTTTGATATTACTGACCATGCATATTTTCCATATTTATCATTTCTATTAATTAATTCTAAAAGATTTACTTTTTCAATATTTAGTTCAATCTTTTTTGATGGAGAATAAGTATTTTTATTTATATCAAGAGCTTCAAGGGTTTTCTTATTATTTTGTTTGTTTATTCTATAGAAACCACCCTTCCCTTTACGACCAGTATATCCGCTTTCAATTAAATTTTTGATAATTGGTATTCCGTCTACAACATTTTGAAAATCGTCTTTTGGATCCAATTCTTTTTTAAAACTTTTAAGAACATCTGACATTAAATCGATACCTATTAAATCATATAATGCAAAAACACCTGTTTTTGGGATACCCATTGGCCTTCCAAAAACAGCATCGGCTTCCTCTATTGAAAGTTTCATTGAAATAGCTTCTGTCATAGCAATTTGCATTGAATAGACACCAATCCTATTTCCTAAAAAACCTGGTGTATCACCACATACGATTACACCTTTTCCTAGATTTTTTTCACAAAAGTCTTTAAGCAATTCTATTTTATTTTTGTCATTGTTTTCTTCTCTGACGATTTCAAGAAGTCCCATGTATCTTACTGGATTAAAAAAATGCGTTATACAAAAATCTTTTTTATCATTTTCATTTAATTTTTTAGATAATATTTTAAGAGGAATTGTTGAAGTATTAGAGGAAACTACAGAATTTTTCTTTCTTTTATCAAAAATTTTTTTATATATGTCGTGCTTTATATCAATTCTTTCTACAACTGCTTCTATAATCCAATCTGCATCAGAAACATGATCAAAATTTTTAGTTATTGTACCTATTTTTAATCCATCAATTTTAGATTTTTCAAATAAAAGTGGTGGTTTTGATTTTAATATTCTTTCTTTGGCTTTTTCTACAATTTCATCTTTTAGATCAAGTAATACAACTGGAATATTAGCGTTGCACAAGTGAGCAGCTATGCCGCTTCCCATTGTTCCCGATCCGATAATAACTACTTTGTTAATTTTCATAAAATGGTCGGGGCGGCAGGATTTGAACCTGCGACCCTCTGGTCCCAAACCAGATGCGCTACCAGACTGCGCTACGCCCCGAGAGGTTATTTATATAGATGAATAAATGAATTTTATCAATTGAAACATAATTACAATCAATATAATTAGTATTATGATTCAACAAATATCAAAACCATTTAAATGGTTTTTTAAATTAGAGGCTGCATCGGGTCTAGTTTTACTTTTTGCTGCAATAATTGCATTATTTGTTAGTAATAGTGAATTAGCATCTATCTATTATGATATTTTAAACTCTTATTTTGCTCTTGGTTTTGGAGAATTTAAATTAAAATTATCCATATTACATTGGATCAACGATGTTTTAATGGCAATATTTTTCTTTTTGGTTTCTTTAGAAATAAAAAGAGAATTTATTCAAGGAGAATTATCAAACCCTAAACAGGCATCCCTTCCAATAATTGCTGCTGTTGGTGGAATGTTGGTTCCAGCTTTAATTTATGTTGCTATCAATTTTGGAAATTCTGAAACTCTAAAAGGATGGGCGATCCCCTCTGCCACTGATATAGCATTTTCATTGGGTGTGTTATCTTTACTCGGAAAAAGAGTTCCAATCTCACTTAAAGTTTTTTTAACCGCATTAGCTATTATTGATGATTTAGGTGCAATTGTGATAATAGCCTTTTTCTATTCTGGAAAAATACAAGCTATGTATTTAATACTGATGTTAATATCAATCATTATTCTAATAATTTTTAATAGATTAAATATAAGAAGTTTTATTCCTTATCTCATAGTTGGTATTTTTTTATGGGACTTTACTCATTCATCTGGTATTCACGCAACTATAGCAGGAGTTTTATTAGCTTTAACAATACCACATAAAGATAAAAAAAATAAAAGCTCTCATAAAAATTCAATGCTAATTAAATTAGAGCATGCAATATCACCGTATGTTGCTTTCGGTATTATGCCAATCTTTGCCTTTGCAAATGCCGGGGTTTCTCTTGAAGGTCTAAGTATAGCAAGCTTGATGAATCCAGTACCATTAGGAATTTTATGTGGATTATTTTTCGGTAAACAATTTGGTGTTTTCATTTTTTCTTATGTTTCAATCAAACTAAAGTTTGCTGAGATGCCAAATGACTCGGATTGGTTAAAATTATATGGCGTTGGTGTATTAACAGGAATCGGCTTTACAATGAGCTTATTCGTCGGGAACTTGGCTTTTGTCGAAACAACTCAATATCTAAGTGGTGTTAAAATAGGTGTGCTATTAGGTTCACTTGCCTCAACTCTTTTTGGATATATATTAATTTTATTAAGTAAAAAATAAAATTAAAATGTTAAAACCAAAAATAATATTTTTTGTAATTATGATTTCTCTTTTTTCATCTAAAATTAACGCATCATATGAAAAACTGGCATTTGATTTCTCATTCAAAGATCTAGATGGTTCGGAAATGAAGCTTTCTAATTTTAAGGACAAAGTAATAATTGTTACTAATGTAGCAAGTTATTGTGGTTTTACCTCGCAGTATGAAGATCTTCAAGAAATTTGGGAGAAATATCAAAATAAAGGAGTAATTGTAATAGGTGTACCTTCAAATTCTTTTAATCAAGAAATGGAAACTAATAAAGAAATAAAAAATTTCTGTGAGGCTAAATTTGGAATAAGTTTCCCTATGACAGAAAAGGTTGAGGTCAAAGGTAGTAATGCTCACGACTTTTATAAATGGGCAAATAAAAATTTTGGTAGAGACGCGATACCAAAATGGAACTTTCATAAAATAATTATTGGAAAAGATGGAAAAGTTTATGATACTTTTTCATCTATGACTAATCCTTCTTCAAAAAAATTTGTAAGAGTTTTAGAGGAAGCTCTAAAAAAATAAATCATATTTTTAATCTCATCCCATCATATGCGGGTACAATATTATTTGGGAGATTTGTCTTCAAAAAGTTATAATCTAATTCAGTATGAAGATTAGTTAAAATTGTTTTTTTGGGTTTTAAATTATAGCTAATTTTCAAACTAGTTTCTAAATTAAAATGTCCAGGGTGTCTTTTGAATTTAAGACAGTCAATGATTAAATAATTAAGATTTTTTAATTTTTTTAAATCAGATGTTTTAATATTACTACAATCACTAAGATATGCGGTTTTATTAAAAATATAAGCTGTTGAAGTAATTTGACCATGTTCAACTTTAAACGTGTCGAAAGTAACATTATTTTTTCCTTTAGTAATTTTGTGTTTCTTTTTAATTAAATTTGGTTTCATAATTGGGATATATCCCTGTCCACCATAAAAACAAAAATCGTATTTTTTTTTTAGAGCCTTTAATGTTCTTGAGTCGGCATAAATATTAATTTTTTTTTTATTTTTCCAAAAAAAAGGTCTTAACTCGAATATGCCACTTGTTTGATCCGAATGTTCATGTGTATATAAAATACAATCGAGATCATTTATTTTATTTTTAATAAATTGTTCTTTAATGTCAGGAGATGAATCAATTAAAATTGATAAATTACCTTTTTTAATAAAAGCAGAACATCTGGTACGCCTATTAAACTTATTTTTTTTATCACAATTTCCCCAGTAATTATTAATCCAGGGCGAGCCTAGAGAACTACCACAACCTAAAATAATTAATTCCATTTCAAATGTTTAAATTAAATAATTTTATAAAATTATTAGATGTGATCAGAGAAAAGTTCTCTTCGGTTTCATTTTTAATATTTGCAATAAATTTTAATGTATACTTTAAATGACTTGGCTCATTTGATTTTCCGCGTAGTGGTTCAGGGGATAAATAAGGAGAGTCTGTTTCAATTAAAATTTTATCATTTGGTATTGATTTAAAAGTATCTATCAAATCATAATTTTTTTTGAATGTTATTATTCCACTAGCAGAAAAATAACAATTTAGATCTAATAATTTATGAGCAAAGGTTTTACTTCCTGTAAAACAATGCATTAAAATATTAAACTTTTTATTTTTAATTTCACTTGATAAAATATCAAACATTTCCATATCAGCAGATCTGGAATGAACGATTAGCGTTTTAGATGTTTCTTGACTAGCTTGAATATGTTTTATGAAACATTCTTTTTGAACATACTTATCAGAATGATTATAGTAAAAATCTAAGCCAGTTTCACCAACTCCTATTAAACTATCATTAATTTTTAAGTTTTGAATTATTTTTTGGAGTTTTAAATCTTTATAATTTTTAGCTTCATGTGGATGTATGCCATAAGATCCAAAAATATTTTTAAAGTTCTTAATTATATTTAATATATTTTTAAAACTTTCGTCTGTTGTAGAAATAGTTAAAAAATACTTTACACCATTAATATTTGCTCTTTTAATAACTTGTTCTAAATTACTATAAAGAGGCTCGTAATCTAAGTGACAATGTGAATCAATTATCATCTTCAATCTTTTTAAATAAAATTCCTGGTTTTTTAATTTTATATCCCATTTTTAAGTAGTTTGTATCTAATAGACAGTCAATATTAAAATCCATTTTATCTACACCCAAACAATTCAATATCTTTTCTGAGGATCCGGGAATTACTGGGTATAATAAAATACTAATAGATTTTATTTGATTTAGTATAGTATAAATTACAGCATTCATTCTTTCAATATTATCTTTTTTTAAATCCCAAGGTTTTAAATCATTAAAATATTTATTGGCTTCAAAAGAAAAATTTATAACTTCTTTCATATATTGATTTAATTCTTGTTTATCTATAAGTTTTTTTAGCTCGGGTACTTTTTTGATAATACTTTCAAAAATTATTTGATCTTCTTTGAAAAATTTTTTGCAATTTGGAATACAAGAATTACAGTTTTTTTCAACAAAGGTGATTACTCTTTGACATAAATTTCCAAAATTATTTGCTAAATCATTATTGATACAATCTTTTAAGCTTTTAAGAGAAATGCTACCATCATTTCCTAAAGAAACCTCTTTTATTAAATAATATCTTAATTGATCTATTCCATATTTTTTTATTATATCTAAAGGATCCAAAATATTGCCAAGAGATTTTGACATTTTCTTTTCGTCAGAAAGTATCCATCCATGACCATATATTCTTTTTGGTAAAGGAATTTTAGCAGCCATTAAAAATGCTGGCCAATATACAGCATGAAACCTTAAAATATCTTTTCCAATTACATGTATATTTGCTGGCCAGAAATTTTTATATTTTACATTTTTTTCATCTGGAAAATTAAGCGCACTCAAATAGTTAGTCAAAGCATCGAGCCAAACATATATAACATGTTTTTTATTTTTAGGAACTGGGATTCCCCAGGTGAATGAGGTCCTGCTTACTGATAAATCTTTCAATCCGCTTTTAACAAATTCTACAACTTCATTTTTTCTTGATTTAGGTAAAATAAAATCTGGGTTAGACTCATAATGTTTAAGAAGTTTACTTTGCCAAGACGATAATTTAAAAAAAAAAGACTCCTCTTCTACCCATTCTACTTTTGATCCAGATATTTTTGAAATTTTTAAATTATTCTTAGTATCAACCTCATCATCAGAATAATAAGCCTCATCAGAAACTGAATACCAACCACTATATTTCGAAAGGTAAATATCTTTTGAGTTAACAAGTCTGTTCCAGATTTCATTTACAGCTTTGTGATGTCTTTTTTCAGTTGTTCTTATAAAATCATCATTTGATAAATTTAGAGTTTTAGTTAAATCTTTAAATTTTAAAGAAATTTCATCGCAAAATTCTTTAGGTTTTTTTAAATTTTTTTGTGCTTCACGTTCGATTTTTTGACCATGTTCATCTGTACCAGTTAAAAACATAACATTGTTTTTTTCTATTCTTTTAAATCTGGCAAAAATATCTGCGATTATACTTGAATATGCATGACCCATATGGGGTTTGCCTGAAGGGTAATAAATTGGTGTAGTTATATAAAAATTATTATCTGACATGATTTAAATAAACTTTATATTGATTAAATACATTTAACATATTTAAATTAAAATTGTTATATTGATAAAGTAAATCTAAAATTTTATTTTTTATTTCAATTATTTTTAAAGTATTTTCATTATTTGCTCCTATAATTTCTGAAAATTTAATATCGATTAAAAATATTATCAGATTGAAGTAAGTAATATTTTTAGTTTTTTTGAAACCTTCTAATAATTTATAAATAGTATTATCAAAATTTTCTAGTGTCTCTATTCCCAATTCTTTAAATAAAAAGTTAAATTTTAGTAAATTTCCAGGAGTAGAATATTCTAAATAATCATGTAAAAAATTATTTTCTAAATTTAAATGTTCTTTAATTAACTTAAAAATATTTTTTTTATCATCTAAGGATAAAAAAATTTTAAATTCAATCGATCTTGAAAATAAAGTTTCAATTACATTTTTATTTTTATTATTTATGAGAAAAAAATAATCATAATCCGAGGGTTCCTCTATTAATTTTAATAATGCATTTGCAGAATTTAGATTGATTAATTCAACATCGTCAATAACATTAAATCTAGGTAAATTATTGAGAGGCGTTTTAGATAATTTAAGTTTTAATTCACGTATACTATCAACAGAGACATTAGATTGCTTATCACATCCTAAATAATTATAATTTTGTTCAACATTAGATTTAATTTTTTTAATAATATTACTACCAAATTGAATTGAAAAATTTTCCATATCATATGATGACTCGGCCTGTTTTGATAAAACAAAGTTAATAAAATGGAAGATAAAAGTAAATTTACCAATTCCTTTATCACCTGTTAATATTAATATTTTTGGCAGTTTATTAGCATTAAAAAGAGTTACAAAGTTATTAAATAATTTATCATAACCAAATAATTTATTTAGACTTTCATCAAAAGAAATGTTGTTTGTTATTTTTTTCACTTTATTTAAGTTTTGATAATACGACTTTTAAAATTTTTTCCTCTAAATTTTTATCATCAGTTGAATTATCATATATATAATACTTGTTCTTATTATTTTTGGCTAATTTTATAAAGGCTTTTTGAGCATTATTATAAAAGCTTCTTGAAAATTTATCATACCTATTTTTATTTTTTCTTTTTTTTAATCTAGTGAAAGCTTTTGATATATTAACCTTTAGCAAAAAAGTAATATCAGGTTTGATTTTATTAAGAATATACTTGTGGACTACATCAATGAATTTTCTCTCAACTTTTTTACCAAATACCTGATAAGCTATAGTAGAGTCGGTAAATCTATCACATATTAATATTTTTTTTCTTCTTTTAATGTCTAATATTTTATTTTGAACATGTTCATTTCTCGCAGCCAAATAAAGTAATGTATCTGTATATTTATGAAAAGTTTGATTTTTATTTTTATGAAAATAGTCTTTTAATATTAAATCTCTAATTCTTTCAGCTCCAATGCTTCCACCAGGTTCTCTTGTTAAAATAACAGGAAATTTTTTTTTTTTAATATTATTAAATAATTTTTTACTTTGATAGGATTTTCCTGAACCCTCAATTCCTTCGAAAACTATAAAAAAAAATTTTTTATTACGCATCTCCCCATATCATATAATTGAAAGATAAAAATAAACTCTTAAAAAAATTTACTTTTTTAATTTTCTTAGCTGAATAAATAGGAAATTTTATTGTCTCATCAGATGGTGTTTCTATTATTAAATTTCCGATTTCCTGATCTTTTTTAATCGGTGCTTTTATTGGGCCGTTATATTCAAGAAATACTTTAAAATTTTTTAGTTCTTTTTTGAATATAGTTATATAAATATCCTCTTTGACCACTCCCTCAACAAAGTCCTCTTTTCCTAACCATGTTTTAAATTTAAACTTAGGTTCATTCTCTTTTGCTATTTCATATGTGTTAGTGTTTCTTAAAGCCCATCTGAACATTCTTGCAGACTCATCAGATCTCGCCTGTTTAGTTGTGAAGCCACTACCAACAGCTATTAGTCTCCGCTCTTTTCCAATGATGGAACTTGCTAACGAATATTTTTCTACTGCTAAATAACCAGTCTTAATTCCATCAGCACCTATCCTTTTATATAAAAGTGGATTTCTATTCCCTTGCTTAATCGGATCTCCACCGGTTCTATCCCATGTAAATTCTGTTTCTTTAAAATATTCATAATAGTCAGGGTAATTATCTATTAAATATTTGGACATATACGCAATATCCCTGACTGTAGAATAATTATCAGGATCATTTATTCCAGAAGAATTAGTGAAATTAGTATTAGTTAAACCAATAAGTTCAGCTTTTTCATTCATCATATCAGCAAACGCGCTTTCGCTACCAGCAACGCCCTCTGCTAGAGCAACACAGGCATCGTTTCCTGAAACAACAATTATACCTCGAAGAAGATCTTCAATTGTTACTTTATCGTTGAGCATAATGAACATGGATGAAAAACCACTTTTAGACATTCTCCAAGCATTTTCAGATACAATTACCTCATCTGATAATTTAATTTTATCCTCTTTCAATAAATCGAAAACTACAATAGCAGTCATGATCTTTGTCATTGATGCAGGGTAAATTTGATGATCTGCATCTCTTTCAAATAAAACTTTACCTGAATTATGATCCATTAAAATTGCTGTTGGTGCATTAATTTTTGGTTCAGCTAAAGCATTTGTTAGGGATATTAAAATTAAATATACAATAATTATTAATTTCATTCTGTTATTTTTAAATCAAGATTATCAAAACCATACTTGTTTAACTTAAAGTAATCACTTTTTAAAGTGTTAATTGAGGAGTAAGGTCCTGCTAATAATTGATAATTATTTTTATCAAGTTTATTTACCTTAAAAACTTCTTTTTTAATATCCTCATTTACCAATATATCAATTAAGCTTTCTGCCCATTTTTTAGAATAAAAATTACCAACTATAATAGAGTATTTATTTGGATGTTCATTTTTAGAGGAGTTTTTACTATCTTTAGATATATCGTTAATTTTAACTTGTGTAATTGGGGCTTTTGTTAAGACGTTTTTTTCCTCCAAATGAGTAACTGCTTTTTTAGCAACAAATGATTTATTTTTAACTCTTTTTTCAATTTCTATATAAGGCATTTTGGGATTTAAATTTAATTGATTAGCTAATTTTTGTGTAATTAAAACTTTGAAGAAATCAGGATATTTCACTTTTTTTGTAACTTTAAGCTTTATAGATTTTTTATTAATTGGATTAGTAATTACTACATAACTATTTTTATTAAGTTGATTGTGACCAATTTCAATATTATTTGGATTTAATTTGGTTGAAATTATCTTTTTTTGATAATCATTTTCATCATAAATCAAAGCAAACCCTTTGGATGCATAAGACTTATCTGTACTTGTATTAAAATTTCCATTTGAACATGAAAATAAAAAAAATATTATGAAAATTAAACTAAATTTCATTTTTAAATTTATCTTTTAAAGTGCAAACAGCAATTGCAAATCTTAACGATCTATTCCACTTAAGAATTTTTTCATAGTTACCAAAAACTATAAAAGCAGGTTTCAAATTTGTTGCCCCAGGAATTATATCTTTATCAGGAGTTACAATTGCGGACAAAATATTATCATCTAATTTAATATTTTCATTAATTTTTATGTATTTCTTAAAATATTTAAATTTTCTTTTATTTTTAATTTTTTTAGCTGATGTATTCAAATATTTAATAGGGATATTTTCTTTTAAACTTACCTTATAAAAGCAAGGTTGATTTTTTTTCCAACCAATTTTACTAATATAATTAGCAGCGGAAGCAAAAGAGTCCTCTATATCTTTTAATTCTATATTGGCATTGTTGTTATAATCTATAGCATAGTTCTTAATTGTTGATGGCATAAATTGAAAATTACCAAATGCGCCAGCCCAAGACCCATATAAAATATTTTTGTTAATTATTTTATTATCTATAAGTTTAAGAAGAATTAAAAGCTCGTTAGTAAAAAATTCGCTTCTTCTTTTATCAAAACTTAAAGTTGATAAAGAAGATATAATATCCATTTTGCCAAGATATTTTCCATAATTAGTTTCAATACCCATTAAAGCTAATAATAATTCCTTTTCAACTAAAAATTTATTTTCGATAATATTTATTATTTTTTTTTCTTTTTTATATAATTGTAAACCCTTTTTTAATTTTTCGTTGCTTGCTCTTTTTTTTACATATGTTTTGGTATCTTCGTAAAACTCTGGTTGATATCTATCGTACTCAATTACCTTAGATAAAAATTTTGCGTTATTCATTACATCGTTTACTGTTGTTTTTGATATACCTTTTTTGATGGCTGTATTTTTAAAATTAGTTAGCCACACATTAAAATCTTGATTGGCCTCAAGCTTTTGAAAGAAAATAGCAAAAATAATAGTAAAAACTGTGACTATAATTTTCATTTTAAGCTTATATTCCAATATTTTTTTACATTCTAGAAAATTATTGAATAGCTTTAATCTTTTATTCTTTCATGTATATAGAATATCATCTGGTTAAAAAAGGAGAGGTGGCTGAGCGGTTGAAAGCACTAGTCTTGAAAACTAGCAATGGGTTTACTCATTCGTGGGTTCGAATCCCACCCTCTCCGCCAAACTATTTAAACTTGAACTCTTTAAGCAATCTTGATGTTTTGTTGTTTGGAAAAGATTTATCGTGATTTAAATTTGAATACCATTTTAATATAGTATCATCATCTATTTCGAGTATTTCATAAAGATTTAATAACTCATTATAATCGAAAGTATCAATATATTTTTTTACAAATTTTCCTAGAAGTAAATCCATTTCTTTAATACCTCTGTACTCTGATCTGTATATAATTTTTTTTTTTAATGAATTTATTTTATTCATTGTAAGATAGTTATATTATAGGAATTTATGAAAAATTTAAATAAAAACAGTTTTTTATTCAAAGATATTTCATCAATTAAAGGGGTTGGTAAAACATTAGAGAAATATTTAAAAAATAAAAAAGTTGATAAAGTTAAAGACTTATTGTTAGACCTTCCATATGAAGTAACAGATCGATCAAAAATAACTAGTCTGGATAAATTAGAAATTGGTAAAATCACAACAATTCAAGTAATTGTTAAAAAGTATAATTTTCCAAGGATAAGAAACTTACCTAATAAAGTTATATGTTCTGATGAAAATAATAAAATAAACATAATTTTTTTCAATAGTAGAGAGGGTTATATTAGAAAGATTTTACCTCTTAATAAAGAAGTTGTTATTAGTGGTAAAATTAATTTTTACAAAAATCAATATCAGATAACAAACCCGACTTACGTAAAAGAAAAAAATTTAAAAGACGAAATTACTCAAATATTTCCAAAATATAATTTAACTGAGGGTTTAAAAGAAAAATTATATAGGAATATTATATTAAAGGTCTTAAATAATTTTAATAAGGATGATGAGTGGTATTCAGAGCAATTTCTAAAAGAAAATAATTTTAATAAGTTAGAACAGACTTTAAAAAATTTACATAACCCAACAACAAAAAAAGATATCAATTCAAATGATTTCAGAAGATTAGCATTTGATGAGATATTTTCAAATTTACTTTTTTTATCTAAATCAAGAAAAATAGTGAAGGTTAAGAAAATTATAAAGGTTTTTGAAAAGAAAAAAATTACAGACATTGTTTTGAAAAACTTTAGTTATAAATTGACAAATGGTCAATTAAGAATATTAGGTGAAATTGAAAAAGACATAAAGTCAAATCGTCGAATGTTTAGACTGCTTCAGGGAGACGTGGGGTCTGGAAAAACAATTCTTTCCTTTATAACTGCTTCGGACGTAATTAGTTCAAATCATCAAGTTGCTTTTATGGCTCCAACCGAAATTTTAACTAATCAACATTATCAGTTAGCAAAAAAACTTTTCAAAGGTACAAATGTAAATTTAAATATTTTAACAGGAAAAACTAGTTATAAAGAGAAAAATAAAATTTTATCAATGCTTGAAAAAAAAGATATAAATTTTATTTTTGGAACACATTCTTTATTTCAAAATAAAATTAAATTTTCAAACTTAGGTTTGATTATAATTGATGAACAACATAAGTTCGGTGTTAATCAAAGGCTTAAGTTGGCAAAAAAAGGTGGTAAAAATTGTGATCTTTTATTAATGTCTGCCACTCCAATTCCTAGAACTATGATGCTTTCTTTTTTTGGAGATATGGATATTTCAAGATTAAAAGAGAAGCCAAAAAATAGACATGAAATTTTAACATTAGTGAAGCCTGAAAGAAAAATTGATGAAATTTGGCCTCTACTTAAAAATGAAATATCTATGGATAGACAAATTTTTTGGATATGTCCTCTAATTGATGAGTCTACAACTTTAAACTATTCATCTGTAAAAAAAAAGTTTGAACAAATAAATAAAATTTTTCCGAGTCAAGTAGGATTAATTCATGGAAATTTAAATGAGGAAGAAAAAAATATAGTCTTGAACAAATTTTTAAATAAAAAAATTAAAATATTAGTAAGCACAACTGTTATTGAAGTTGGTATTGATTTTCCAGATGCAAATACTATTGTTATAGAGGACTCAAATAAATTCGGTTTATCCCAACTGCATCAACTAAGAGGAAGAGTTGGAAGAGGTAAAAATAAATCAGTATGTATTTTATTATATAAAAATAATTTGTCAGCAAATGCTAAAGAAAGATTAAAAATATTAAGATCTACTAATGATGGTTTTGAAATAGCAGAACAAGATATGAGTCTAAGAGGTTATGGTGATATTTTAGGATTTCAACAAAGTGGTATTAAAAACTTTAAATTTGCAGATCCTATACATCATAAAGACTTATTTTTTTTAGCTGAAAAGAATATTAAAAAGATCGAAAGTGAAAATTTAAAAAAATACGAAAATTTACTTAAATTATATGACAGAGCTGAAATTATACACGAAGTAGGAAATTAATTTTCTGGATCGGTGCTTCCTGCTGATACTATAAACTTAGATGCTTGTTCAAAAGACATATCCAAAAAAATAACTTCTTTTTTCAAAAACATTAAGAGAAAACCGCTAGTTGGGTTAGGTGTTGTTGGTACAAAAACATTTAACAATTCTTCTCCTACTTTATTTTTTATTTCCCCCTTGTTTTCTTTTGTTGCAAATCCGACCGCCCATGTTCCTTTTCTAGGGTATTCGACAAGAACAACAGATTTTTTGTCTCCTTTACTTTTGGCAAAAGTTTCTGTCAATTGACCTACTGCAGAATAAATTGTTCTTAAGATAGGAATTTTATTTAATACTAATTCAAAAATATCAAACAACTTTTTTCCAAGGAAAGATAATGACAACCATCCAACAAAGGTTATTATTATTATTGATATTAAAATTTCTAAACCAGGAATATTATAAGGAAGATAATAATTAGGGTTAATTTCTTTTGGTAAAATTTTTGAAGAAATTTTTATTATAAATAGGGTCAAATACAAAGTTATGCCAATTGGTATTAACACCACAACACCAGCTATAAAATTATTCCTTAATGAGGAAAATATTGATCTTTTTGACTTCTTTTTGGTCATATATTTAAATGCATAAATAGAATATTTCGTATTTTTTTGTTATTATCATTATATGAACAGGAGTCATAACATAAATAGAAGAAAATTTCTCGGCTTTATTGGGTGTAGTTGTGGAGGATTTTTTCTGAACTCATGCGGTACAGTTCCAATTACTGATCGTAAACAACTTACTTTATATCCAGAAAGTGTAATAAATAGACAGGCGGCCACTGCATACAATAAACTTAAAAATTCAAAAAAAATAAAATTGATAAATAAAGGGAAAGATTTAAATAATATTATTGATATAGGAGAAAAAATTTCTAATGCAGTATCGGCTTTTTTTAATAAACAAAATAAAAATGATCCTACCTCTGGTTTTGATTGGGAGTATATTTTAATTGATGATAAAAAAGTAAAAAATGCATGGTGCATGCCAGGTGGAAAAATAGCCGTTTACACTGGAATTTTAGACGTTGCTAAAAACACAAGCGGTCTTGCTACTATTATGGGTCATGAAATCGCTCACGCAGTAGCAAAACATTCTGTAGAAAGAATGAGTGCTGCAATGGCAGTTAATGTAACTACTCAAATAGCAGATATTTTTACTAAAGGTGCCATATCACAAACAAGAAATACGGTTGGTAGAGCTACCGGTATGGACGTTCTTCAATTAGGAATAATGAACCCTTTTGGAAGAAAACAAGAAAGTGAAGCAGATTATTTAGGATTAATATTCTCGTCCCTATCAGGTTACAACATTAAAGAGTCAACGATGTTATGGGAAAGAATGAAAAAGGCAAATAAGGGTAAAGAACCTCCACAATTTCTCAGCACACATCCGTCAAGCGATAAAAGAATAAAAAATTTAGAAAAGTGGATACCAGAAATTATTTTAGACTATCCACCAATAAAAATTTAAAAGTTTGGTGAGCCGTGTTGGATTCGAACCAACGACACCTTCCTTAAAAGGGAAGTGCTCTACCAGCTGAGCTAACGGCCCGTAAGAGAACTGTTTTTATATTTAATCTCATTGAATTTCAATTATAAAATTATCTATAAATTGATGTAAGTTCGTTATTTCCAGCTGCGACACAAGGTGATTTAACGCATGTACCGATGACCCATTCAGAGCCAGGTTCTGACTCAAAATCTTTAGAACTTAAAAAAATCATACCCATTTCAGTTGATTGCCCTGCTTTCCCTTCAGCTTGTAGTCTAGGATCTTGTGCACTCATTACTGTGTTGCTACTTTTTGAGTATGGATTTTTTAATTTTAAATTTATATTAATATATTTTATAATTTTTCGGGATGACCAGGTATCATTGCATAGATCTCCCCATACAGTTTTCGTTTGCTCGTTGCCGTTATCACATTTATTTATTTGATTGTTTATAAAATTAACTATTGTATTGTGATTTGACTTAATTAAATTTGCCTTTTCCTCAACAGCTGACCTTGTAGAGGCAGTCCAAAGTAGGGTTGATACTACATAAAGAGCGGAAAAAAATACTAAGACTTCTAATAAACCAAGCTTTCTAAAATTAATCATAATTTACTATCATTTTTTTTTGAACTTTATTTTCAAAAAAATCAATTAAATTTTGAACAGTTTGAATTCCCATTCTTATGGTACATTCTTGTGTAAAGGTTGCTGAATGAGGACTCAACAAAACTTTTTTATTATTTATTAATGGATTATTTAAATCAATAGGTTCTTTTTCAAAAACGTCTAAACCTGCACCAAATATTATATTCATATTAATTGCCTGATTTAGATCTTTTTCATTAATTATTCCACCTCTTGCTGTATTGATAATAATCATATTTTTTTTCATTGATTTAAGTTTTTCTAAATTAATAAGGTTTTTTGTTTTTTCATTTAAGGGCATATGTATTGACAAAAAGTCAGCAGTCTTAAAAGCCAAATCTAAGTCTTCAACTTTTTTCCCGCCAAAAGATTCTATGGTTTTTTTATCAACAAAAGGATCATATACATTTACACTCATATCAAAACCCAAACATCTTTTGATTAAAATTTTGCCTATACGACCAAATCCCATAATTAAAATTTCTTTATTAAAAATTTCATAAGTTAAAAGTTTTTTAACATCGTTTCTAAAATCACCAGACCTGACCATAGTGTCATAATTAGTAATTCCCTTGGATAATGATAAAAGCATATACATGACATGTTCAGCAACAGAAACTGCATTTGCTGTAGCAGTTATTAAAAGCTTAATATTATTTTTTTTTAAATAATTTATATCAACATTATCATATCCAACTCCATGTCTAGAAATTACTTTTAGTTTTTTACAGTAGCTTAAAATATTAGATCCTAATTTTGCAACTCTTAATGTTATACCGTCAAATTTAGGTAATTGCTTAATTAAATTATTTTCGGATACATCTTCAATAATTTCAAAATCGAAATTTTTATTACTTTTTAAAAGGTCAATACCTTTTTCATGAATTTTTTCAACAATTCCAATTTTATACATTTATATATCCTGAAGTATTAATTATTATATCTTATCTAATATATTTAAGACATTAAATAAATTTTATTTTTACACCAAAATTGATTTGAAAACTGTAACACTTTGATTTATTTAGGTAGTGTGTTAAGACAAAACCATTTTTCAGCGATTGTAGGGTTGTTACCCTTAAGCTATATACTTGGAACATTCTTCGTTAATATTAATATTTTATTAATTATTATTAGTGGAAGCATCCTCTATCTAAAAGGAAAAAGATTTGAAATCTCTGCTGTAGATAAACTAGTAGCATTATTTTTTTTTTATAT
>CACGHX010000002.1 GCA_902573065.1 uncultured Pelagibacteraceae bacterium
TTCATAGTAAATGTATATAAATAAAGCTAAAACAATTGTTTTAAAGATAGGATCATCAAATTTAGTTGATAAACAAGGTAAGCTTAAAGAAAAATGGCTTAAAAGTTTAGTAACAGACATTGAAAAACTTAGAAGGAAGGGAAAAGAATTTGTTATTGTTTCCTCTGGAGCAATTGCCCTAGGTCAAAATCATTTAAAAGTGAAAAAAAAGAGGCTTAAAATTGAAATGAGCCAAGCTCTTGCCTCAGTAGGACAAATTTATTTAACAAATATCTATAAAGAAATTTTTAAAAAGAAAAAAATTAATATAGGTCAAATTTTGATATCACCTGATGATACTGAACAAAGAAGAAGGGCGATAAATATAAAAAGAACTTTTGAAAATCTTTTTAAACTCAAAGCTATTCCTGTAGTAAATGAAAATGATACGACAGCAACAAGTGAGATTAAATATGGAGATAACGACCGTTTAGCAGCGAGAGTTGCACAAATAATAAGTGCTGATGTTTTAATTAATTTTTCAGATGTAAATGGTTTGTATAAATCTTCAAAAACTAAACAAGTAATTAGCGAGGTTAAAAATATAAATGGTGAAATATATGCGCTTGCTGACAGTAAAAAGAGTGTCTATGGTTCAGGTGGAATGGTCACAAAGCTTGATGCTGCAAAGATTTGTATGAACTCTGGTTGTTATATGGCTATCGCAAATGGAAAACAAATAAATCCTTTAGATAAATTATTAAAAACAAATATTTGTACTTGGTTTTTACCAAAAGTATCTAGTCTTGATGCAAGAAAGAAATGGATTGTTAGTTCTATTGGATCAAATGGCAAAATATATATTGATAGTGGTGCTGTAAAAGCTTTAAAAAATGGTAAAAGTTTACTTCCAGCAGGAATTATCAAAATTGATGGAGAATTTTTTAAGGGAGATAATATACTTATTGTTGACCAGAATGGTAATGACTGTGCTAGGGGTATAGTATCATTTTCTTCTGATGAAATTAATAAAGTTAAAGGTTTAAAAAGTGATCAACTAGAAAGTATTTTGGGTTATCCAACTAAATCAGAAATAATTCATAGAGATGATATGGTTAAATTATAATGAAAAATTATTTAAATAATATTGGTATTAAATCTAAAAATGCATTTAAAAATTTAGGTTATGTAAACCTTAAGAAAAGAAATAATGTGTTAGAGACTTATTTAAAATCTTTAAAAAGTAATAAAAATAAAATTATTAAAGAAAATTTAAAAGACATAAAACTTTGTAAACGTGAAGAGTTAATAGATAGACTAATTATTGATAATAAAAAAATTGAGAATATGAGAAGCTCAATTTATGAAATCGTAAAATTTAAAGATCCTTTAGGAAAAGTGCTTGAAAAATGGAAAAGACCAAACAATTTGTTAATTAAAAAAGTTACTGTACCAATTGGTGTAATAGGAATTATTTATGAAAGTAGACCTGATGTAACCAGTGACGTATCATCTTTATGTCTTAAATCTGGTAATGTTGCGATTTTAAGAGGTGGTTCGGAGTCTTTGAATTCAAATAGAATTCTAGCTAATCTTTTTAGAAATTCACTTTCTAATAACAGCGTTGATAAAAATTGTATTCAGTTTATTGATAAAAAAAATAGAAAAATTGTAGATTTTCTTTTATCGAAAATGTCTGATTATATTGATGTTATAGTTCCAAGAGGTGGCAAGGGCTTAGTTAAAAAAGTAAAGCAGCTTTCCAATGTGAATGTAATTGGGCATTTGGAAGGAAACTGCCATGTATATGTTGATAAAGATGCTGATCTTAATATGGCAAAAAAAGTTGTTTTAAATTCAAAAATGCGAAGAACTTCAATTTGTGGCGCAGCAGAAACTTTGTTGATTCATGATAAATGTTTAAGGTCTCACTCACTTCCAATTATTAGAGAATTAATCTTAAAAGGATGTGATGTATTAGTGGATAAAAAAATTAATAAATATTTTAAAAATAAATTAAAATTAGCAAATGAGAATGATTGGAGAACTGAATATTTATCACCTAAAATATCTATAAAGAGTGTAAATGGAGTTAATGACGCTATTGCCCATATATTAAAATATGGAACTATGCATACTGATGCTATTATAACTCGAAACATTAAAACAGCAAAAATTTTTTTAAATGGAATAAATAGTTCTATCGCCATTCATAATGCTTCAACTCAATTTGCAGATGGAGGCGAGTTTGGATTTGGAGGAGAAATCGGTATATCAACAAATAAATTACCTCCAAGAGGTCCTGTTGGGATAAATCAACTTACTTCATACAAATATATGGTCACAGGAAAAGGAACTATCAGACCGTTGTAATGAGTAATAAAAATATCGAAAAAAAAATTGGTATATTTGGAGGAAGCTTTGATCCACCTCATAGAGGACATATTCAAATAGCAAAACTTTCTTTAAAAAGACTTAAGTTAAAATATTTAATTTGGGCAATAACAAAAAGAAATCCCCTTAAAGAAAAACCAATGTTATCATTAAAAAGTAGAATTCTACTTTCTAAAAAATTAGTAGGTAAAAATAAACGAATTAAAATTAAAAATTTAGATGAACGGCTAAAGACAAGTAAAACGATCGAATTAATTAAGTTTTCAAAAAAAAATCTAAAGAATTCAAAATTATATTTTATTATGGGTTCTGATAATATCATTAATTTGCATAAATGGCATGGATGGAAAAAATTTCAAAAATATTGCACCATTGTAGTGTTCCCAAGAAAAGGATACTTAAAAAAGATGTTGATATCTAAGGCTTACAGACTGATTAAAAAAGATAAATTAATATTTCTTAAGTCAAGAATAGCCAATATTTCATCTTCCAAAATAAGAAAAAATTATTTAATATATAAGTAGTGGAAATCCCTAAAATTAAAAAAATTGTCGAAAAAACTTTAAATCAAAATAAAGCATTAAATATTGTTTCAATAAATTTAAGAGGGAAAACATCTATAGCTGACTATATGGTAATTGCCTCAGGTACTTCATCAAGGCATATCCAATCTCTTTCAGAAATATTGTTAAAAGAATTACAAAATAACGGTATTAACAAATGCAAAATTGAAGGAAGAACTAGTAGTGATTGGAAACTTATCGATGCTATTGATATTATTATTCATATTTTTCACCCAGATAAACGTAAGTTTTATGACCTAGAAAAAATGTGGTCTGAACCAATTGCAAAGGATAGGTTAAGTGTATGAAGAAAATATTTGTTTTAATATTAATTTCTTTTCTAACTGTATCAAATCTTTTTGGAAGTACTAATAATGAAGCTCTTTACAAAAAAATAGATTTGTTTGCTGAGGTATTAGACAAAATAAAAAAGGAGTATGTTGATAAAGTTGATCAATCTGAGCTTATTGATGATGCAATCAATGGTGCTCTTCAATCTTTAGATCCATACTCAGCTTATATGAACCCTGAATTTTTTGACAGCATGCAAACTGATACGAGGGGTGAATTTGGTGGTTTGGGAATTGAGGTTGGTATGGAGGCGGGCGTTGTCAAAGTAATTTCACCAATTGACGATACACCGGCCTCAAAAGCTGGCATAAAAGCTGGTGACTACATTATAAAGATCAATGGAACACAGGTGCAAGGTAAATCTTTAATGGAAGCTGTAAAATTGATGAGAGGGCCAGTTGGATCAGAAATAAATTTAACTATTAGGAGAAAAGGTAAGAAAAAAGCATTTATAAAAACTATTAAAAGAGAGATCATTGAAATCAAATCTGTAGAAGCAAAAATTATAGAAAATAAAATTGGTTATCTTAGATTAAAAGCTTTTAATGAAAATAGTAGCAAACAACTTGTAAAAAATATTTCAAATTTTGAAAAGAGTGAAAAACCACTTGGATACATACTTGATTTAAGAAATAACCCTGGGGGATTATTAACCCAAGCTATTCAAGTAACTGATTTCTTTTTGGACGAGGGTGAAATTTTATCTACGAGAGGAAGAAAGATAACGGAAAACAGACGCTTCTTTGCAAAAAAAGGAGATAAGGTAAAGGGCAAGCCCCTCATAGTTTTGATAAATAATGGCTCTGCATCTGCATCAGAGATAGTTGCTGGTGCCCTTAAAGACCATAAAAGAGCTATTATTTTGGGAAGTCCGACTTATGGTAAAGGATCTGTTCAATCAATAATACCTTTAAATAATGGTGGCGGTATAAGAATTACAATTTCTAAATATTATTTACCGTCTGGGAAATCAATTTCAGAGGTAGGGGTAAAACCAGATATTTTTGTGGATGATGAGTCAGATGATTTTAAAATCGATACAAAATCGGATGATCAACTAAATTACGCCCTTAAACTCTTGACTACTTAAATGAATGAGAAAATATTGCCATTAAGGAACGGTGTTGGGGCCATTGTGTTGAATAAAAATAATCAAGTTTTTGTTGGAAAGAGAATTGATAACCCTGGGAAATTTTGGCAAATGCCTCAAGGTGGAGTTGATGATGGAGAAAAGTATATCGAAGCGATGAAAAGAGAGCTTTTTGAAGAAACTGGTATTAAAAACTTCGAATTAGTCAAAGAAATTGAGGGCATGACGGAGTACGAACTGCCTGATTACCTTTTAGGGAAAATTTGGAAAGGAAAATACAGAGGTCAAAAACAAAAATGGTTTGTTGTTAGGTTTTTAGGGAACGATAACGAGATTAATTTAAACACAAGCAAACCTGAATTCATTGAGTGGAAATGGGCAAATCTTGATGATCTTCCAGGTATGATAGTGGACTTTAAAAAAAAACTTTACGAAAAATTGCTTCCAAAAATTAAGCTAATTATTGGTTAATTTTAGATAGAGTGTCTATTTTATGTGACGCAATATATTTTGCTTTATCACTTAAATTTTCTTTAGCAAGAAGTGCTTTACTAGCCTCGATCATTTTAGATATATTTTCACCTTTAACATTCTCTAAAGGTATAATTGTCGATGATAATACTATTAAGGTATTATTTGAAAATTCTACGGTACCCTCCTCCACAAAATATTCACTTTCCTTACTGCCCTCAATTCTTAAGATCCCTGGTCTTAGAAAAGTTATGAGTGGTATATGATCCAGTAGGATGGTCATTTCACCTTCGAAAGAGGGTATTGTTACAGAATTTACCTTCTCAGAAAGTATAATTTTTTCTGGGGAAATTATTTCAAGATTGAAGTTTTTTTCCATTTATGCTGCAGCTTCTTTTGCCATTTTTTCAGCCTTTTCAATAGCTTCCTCGATAGAGCCAACCATATAAAATGCTGCTTCAGGTAAATGATCGTACTCACCTTTACATATGGCATCAAAACTTTTAATTGTAGAGTCCAAATTAACTAATTTACCTGGTGTTCCAGTAAAAACTTCAGCAACAAAGAACGGTTGTGATAAAAATCTCTGTATTTTTCTTGCCCTAGCTACTGTTAATTTGTCCTCTTCTGATAGTTCATCCATACCAAGTATAGCTATGATATCTTGTAAAGATTTATAGGTTTGTAAAATTTTTTGAACTTCCCTGGCTACGCGATAATGCTCTTCACCTACAATTCTTGGATCTAAAATTCTAGATGTAGAGTCTAATGGATCCACCGCGGGATAAATACCTAACTCTGCAATTTGTCTAGATAAAACGGTTGTAGCGTCTAAGTGTGAAAAAGATGTTGCTGGTGCTGGATCTGTTAAGTCGTCTGCAGGAACATAAATTGCTTGGACCGAAGTTATAGATCCTTTTCCTGTTGTCGTAATTCTTTCTTGTAAGTTACCCATATCGGTTGCTAATGTTGGCTGATATCCTACAGCAGATGGTATTCTACCTAGCAAAGCAGAAACTTCGGATCCTGCTTGTGTAAATCTAAAAATATTATCTACAAAAAACAAAACATCTTGGCCTTCTTTGTCTCTGAAATATTCTGCTACCGTTAAGCCTGTTAAACCTACTCTAGCTCTAGCTCCAGGAGGCTCGTTCATTTGACCATATACCAAGGCAGCTTTAGAACCCTTGCCCTCAGGTTTGATAACACCGGACTCAATCATTTCATGGTATAGATCATTTCCTTCTCTAGTTCTTTCTCCAACACCTGCAAAAACAGAAAATCCTCCATGAGCTTTTGCGATGTTGTTTATTAGTTCCATAATAATTACAGTTTTTCCAACTCCTGCTCCACCAAATAATCCAATTTTTCCACCCTTTGAGTAAGGTGCTAAAAGATCAATAACTTTTATTCCGGTTTCTAAAATTTCTGTTTCCGTAGACTGGTCTGTAAATTTTGGAGCCTCTCTGTGTATTGGCCATTTTTCTTTTGTTTTAACTTCTCCTTTTTGATCAATTGGTTGACCTATAACATTTATTATTCTTCCTAAAGTTTCGGGACCGACAGGAACACTTATTGGTGCGCCTGTATTTTGAACATTGTCACCTCTTTTTAAACCCTCTGTACTATCCATAGCAATTGTTCTTACACTATTTTCTCCAAGATGCTGCGCCACCTCTAGTACTAATTTATTTCCAGAGTTATCTACTTCTAAAGCGGTTAAAATTTCAGGCAAAGCACCATCAAATTGAACATCTACTACTGCTCCAATTACTTGTATAATTTTTCCATTTACACTCATTTTATAAACTTTCAGCTCCAGATATTATTTCAATTAATTCTTTTGTGATAGATGCTTGTCTGCTTCTATTATAGTTAATTGTCAACTTGTCTACTAAATCTCCTGCATTTCTTGTCGCATTATCCATTGCTGTCATTCTTGAACCTTGTTCGCTCGCTGAATTTTCCAAAAAGGCTTTAAATATTTGAGTAGATATATTTTTTGGTAATAAATCATCTAAGATTTCATCTTCTTCAGGTTCAAATTCATATGAAGACATTTCTTCCTGTTTTTTATCTTTTTCCTCAATCTTAGCAGGTATTACTTGTTGTTGTTGTGGAATTTGTGAGATAACGTTTTTAAATTTATTATAAAAAATAAAGCATTTATCAAATTCTTTATTTTTAAACAAATCAACGATTTGTTTACCAATTTCCTCTGCATCTAAAAATGTTAATTTTTTTTTATCCTTTAAATTTATTTTTTTAATAATGTATTTCCCATATTCCCTTTTTAATTGATCTAGACCCTTAGTGCCAACAGTGATTATTTTTAAGTTTTTAGAGGATTTAATAGCCTCATCAAAATATTTCTTAGCTAATTTACATATGTTTGTGTTAAATCCACCACAAAGACCTCGATCAGCTGTCATAACAACACATAGATGTATTTTATCCTCTCCTGTTCCAACTAAAAGTTTTGGTGCATTAGACGGGTCATTGATCGCTTTACTTAAGTTTTGAATTATTAAATCCATTTTATCACTATAAGGCCTTCCTTTCTCAGCCATTTCCTGCGCTTTACGTAATTTAGCAGCAGCCACCATTTTCATTGCTTTCGTTATTTTTTGCGTAGATTTAACGCTAGCAATTCTTTTTCTTAAATCATCTAAACTTGGCATTATTTTTTCTCAAAATTTGACTTTTTATAATTTGTTATAACTTCTATTAAAAGCTTTTCAGTATCCTCTTCGATCTTTCCACTTTTTTGAATTGACTCTAGTATTTCAGGTTTTTCATTTTTAATTAAATCTAACAACCCTTTTTCAAATGATCGAATTTGATTATTTTCAATAGTATCTAAATAACCTTTTACACCGGAATAAACTGACACTACCTGTTCTGCCACTGTCATTGGGCTATATTGATCTTGTTTTAATAACTCAGTAAGTTTTGATCCTCTATTCAACAATTTTTGAGTTGAAGCGTCTAAATCAGATCCGAATTGGGCAAAAGCTGCCATTTCACGGTATTGTGCTAATTCTAATTTGATTGAACCTGCTACCTTTTTCATAGCTTTGGTTTGGGCTGCTGAACCAACTCTAGAAACAGACAGACCAACATTCACTGCAGGTCTTATTCCTTGATTAAAAAGTTCTGTTTCTAAAAAAATTTGACCATCAGTTATTGAAATTACGTTTGTTGGAATGTAAGCAGATACGTCACCTGCTTGTGTTTCAATAATGGGTAAAGCTGTTAATGAACCACCACCATTGTCGTCATTTAATTTTGCTGATCGCTCAAGTAATCTACTGTGTAAATAAAATACATCTCCTGGATATGCTTCTCTACCCGGAGGTCGTCTTAATAAAAGAGACATTTGTCTGTATGCAACAGCTTGTTTTGATAAATCATCGTAAATTATCAGAGCATGCATTCCATTGTCTCTAAAAAATTCACCAAAAGTACATCCTGTATATGGTGCTAAAAATTGTAATGGAGCAGGGTCAGATGCCGTAGCAGAAACAACAATTGTATAATCCATTGCACCTGCGTCTTGTAAAGTTTTTACAATTTGAGCTACGGTTGATCTTTTTTGACCAATCGCAACATAAATACAATAAAGTTTCTTTTTTTCATCGTCTGATTCATTTATTTTTTTTTGGTTTATAATAGTATCTATAGCAACTGCTGTTTTTCCAGTTTGTCTGTCTCCAATAATCAATTCTCTCTGCCCTCTTCCTACTGGTATTAAACTATCAATTGCTTTCAAACCTGTTTGCATAGGTTCACCAACTGACTTTCTTGGTATAATTCCTGGAGCCTTAACTTCAACTCTTTTTCTTTTTATATTCTTTTCTAAATTTTCTTTACCATCAATCGGATTTCCAAGTGCGTCGACAACTCTGCCAAGTAACTCTTTTCCCACAGGAACGTCAACAATTGAACCTGTTCTTTTAACTGTATCACCTTCTTTTATGGATTTATCATCTCCAAAAATTACAATTCCAACATTATCGCTTTCTAAATTTAGTGCCATTCCTTTAGAGTTATCTTGAAATTCTACCATTTCACCAGCCTGGACGTTATCTAATCCATAAACTCTTGCAATTCCATCACCAACGGAAAGGACCTTACCAATTTCTGAAACCTCGGCTTTGTCACCCAAATTTTTTATTTGCTCTTTTAAAATTTTTGTAATTTCTGAGGGGTTAATATCCATTTAGTTCTCCATCAATACTTTTTTATAATTTGCTAATTTGTTTTTGATTGATGTATCGATCATTAAACTTCCAATCTGCAGCACTATTCCACCGATTAAAGTTTCGTCAACTTTTGATTTTAATTTTATAGTTCCATTTACATTTTCAGAAATTTCTTTCTCAATTTCGGAAATAGTTTTTTCATCTAATTTTTTTGATGAAAACAGATTTGCACTCACTTCTCCTTTTTTAGATGACACTTTTCTTAAAAATTCTTCTATAATCTCAGCTACAAAAAATATTCTTTTTTTCATTATTAATATAAAGAAAAAGTTTTTGATTATTTTATCTGCTTTCATTATATTTAAAATTTTATCAAATACTTCTTTTTGATTTTGGTTGGTATTAGTTGGATTTTTTATATAGTTTTTCAAATTATCATCAGAATTATAAATTGTCATAAAAGAGCTTAAAATAGATACGTACTCATCTGTTTTATTTACTTCATTAGAAAGCTCTAACAAAGCCAAAGCGTATCTTTCCGATATACCGCCTGAGAATGATCTGTTTTTAGTCAAAGTAGTTCCTTAAAGAATTCTGTTAGATTTATTGAGATTTCGTATCATAGGAAAATGCTCTCTTCAAGTGCGATTGAAACGCATATTAGCTAAAATTTAGAGGGTCGACATCAACTATAAGTTTAATTTTTTTTGATAAATTAATTTTTTTAAGTATTTTAGCAATATGCTTTTGTACAAAAAGATTATTTTTTGATCTTAGAAGCAATCTAGTTCTATAGTTATTTTTAATTTTAAATATAGGGGAACTAACTGGGCCCATTATCTCTAAATATTTAAGTGCAGATAAATTTTTTTTTATTTTTTGCGCCTCAAAAACTCCCTCTGATTCATTTTTTGATGATATTATTAAAGATATTAGTCTTGTAAAAGGTGGAAGATTTTTTTCTCTTCTTAAGATGATTTCATCTTCTAAAAACTTGGTAGGGTCGTTTTCTAGTATGTTTTTTAAGGTTTCATCTGATGAATTAAAAGTCTGATAAATGACAAGCGAGTCTTTACTAAATCTGCCAGCTCTACCACTCAATTGATTATATAACTGAATATTTTTTTCTGTTGACCTTAGATCAAAACCCATTCCAGAAAAATCTGCGTCTACAACTACAATACAATTTAAATTAGGAAAATTAAATCCTTTTGAAATTAATTGAGTACCTACGAGTATATCTATTTTATTATTTTCTATATCAGAAAGTATGTTTTTGGTTTCCTTCTTTTTATTCAGAAAATCACTTGATAATATTTTGATTTTTTTTTCAGGAAAAATTTGTTTAAGTTCAGCATAAATTTTCTCTACACCTGGTCCGTACATTTGATAATCACAACTCTGATCAGTCTTTATACATTTGGAATTTACACTAGATTTATATCCACAGTGATGACACATAGCTTTATTTATATGTTTATGAAAAGTTAAGAAGATTGAGCAATTTGGACAATTAAGTTTTGATCCGCAGGCCTTGCAAACCATAAATGGTGCGTAACCTCTTCTATTAAGAAAAAAAAGTACTTGATCTTTTTTTTCGAGATATTTTTTAACAAGCATAATTGTTTTTGGATCTATCCATATATTCTTTTTCTTTCTATCCAATTTAAGATCAATTACCTCAGCTTGTGGAAGAGAAAAGTTTTTATATCTTTTTTTTAGTTTAGTAAGATTGTATTTTTTATTTTTAACATTATTGAATGTTTCTAATGAAGGAATAGAAGTAGATAGTAAAACTGGAATGTTTTCTATTGAAGCTCTTGAAATTGCCATATCTCTAGCATTATATCTAATACCTTCGTCTTGTTTGTATGAAGAGTCGTGCTCTTCATCAACAACAATTAATCCTAAGTTTTTAAATGGTAAAAACAATGATGATCTTGCTCCAACTACTAATTTAATTTCACCATTAATAATATTTTTCCAAATAATTCGTTTATTTTTTTTAGTTATCTTTGAATGCCAAATTGCTGGTTTAAAACCAAAATAATCTTCAAACCTTTTTTTAAATTGGTTTGTCAAAAAAATTTCAGGAAGTAAAACTAAAGATTGTCTTCCTTTTAAAATATTTTCTTTTATTTTTTCAAAATATACTATTGTTTTACCCGATCCGGTAATACCTTGTAATAAAGTTGTACTAAATTTAGTACCTAAATTATTTATTTCCTGTAAACAATTTTTTTGTTCATCATTAAGAATAAAGTTATTTTTTGTTTTTGTTATGTAATTAAAAGTTTCTTTTTTTTTTGAAAAAAATGATTCATCACCCAAGCACATCTTAAGAACCATGCCTTTTGGTGCTAAATTATATAAAGAAAACCAGTTGATAAATTTAACTAAATTGTGACTTAATGAAACATCTTTTTTTTCTTTAATGTTTTTTAATTTAAAATTCTTATTTGTATTTTCCTCTTTATCCCATACAACTCCGATTTCCTCTTCTTTACCAAACGGTACTGAAACAATGGACCCTGCTTTTAATTTTCCATATTTTTTAGATAAATAAGTATGTGGATGATCAAAAATTCTTGGTAAAAGAACTGGTACTTTCATTGTTTTAAAAAATAAATTTACTTAAAAATGAATTGGTCTCTTTTCAACTGCTAAAGCAGCTTCTTTTATAGCTTCAGTATGTGTTGGATGTGCATGGCATGTTCTAGCAATATCTTCTGCACTTGCACCAAATTCCATTGCGATTGCCATTTCAGCAATCATGTCTCCACTATGTGGACCTATTATATGAACTCCTAAAACCTTGTCAGTTTTTGAGTCCGCTAATATTTTTACGAATCCTTCCGTTTCATTATTAACTTTAGCTCTAGAGTTTGCCATAAAAGGAAATTTCCCAATTTTATAACTTATATTTAACTTTTTTAAATCTTCCTCAGTTTTTCCAACAGCAGCGACTTCTGGTGATGTATAAATTACTCCTGGAATTACATCATAATTTACATGCCCAGATTGACCTGCAAGAATTTCTGCTACGGCTATTCCCTCTTCTTCAGCTTTATGTGCTAACATTGGTCCTTTTATTACATCACCAATCGCAAATATATTTTTTACAGATGTCCTAAATTCTTTATCAATATCTATTCTACCTTGTTTATCTTTATTGATACCAATCTTTGACAGATTTAAGCCATCCGTATATGGCTTCCTACCCACAGAAACTAGGACTTTCTCACATTCAATTATATTTTTTGCTTTGGTAGAGTTATCACTAAATTCAACGGTAACTTTATTATTTTCATCTTTTACTTTAGTAACTTTGTTATTTAATAAAAATTTTATACCTTGTTTTGTTAAAATCTTTTGAAACTCTTTTGAAACTTCTCTGTCCATTCCTGGTATAATATGATCTAAATATTCAATTACTGTAACTTCTGAGCCTAATCTAGACCATACTGAGCCCATCTCAAGACCGATATAACCTCCTCCAATAACAACTAGACTTTTTGGAACTTTTTCTAAAGATATAGCCCCTGTTGAAGAAATTATATTTTTTTCATTAATTTCAATTCCTGGAACAGAACTTGATGATGAACCAGTAGCTATAACAATATTTTTTGATTTATAAGAAGTTTTTTTTCCATTTTCGTATACGACTACATCATTTTTTGAAAACAAAACTCCCTTACCTTTGATGTATGTAACTTTATTTTTTTTTAATAAAAACTCCACGCCTTTTGTTAGAACTTGAACTGATTTGCTCTTGTTCATCATTATTTTTTTAAGATTTAATTTTACTTCTCCAACTTCTATACCGAGATTGTTGTAATCTCTTTGTGCTTTTTTATACATATCTGATAAATTAAGTAGACTTTTAGATGGAATGCACCCTACATTAAGACAAGTTCCTCCTAGTGTTCCTCTCGACTCTATACACCCTGTCTTTAAACCTAATTGAGCTGCGCGTATAGCACAAACATATCCTCCTGGTCCACCTCCAATTACTAATAAATCAAATTGTTCGCTCATATCTATTTATACATTTAAGAAAAGCCTTTGTGGCTCTTCTAAAGAATCTTTTATGTTTTTTAAAAATGAAACTGCTTCTTTTCCATCTACAATTCTATGATCATAGGATAAAGCAAGATACATCATCGGTCTAATTATGATCTGACCATCTCTAACAACTGCTCTTTCAATTATGTTATGCATACCCAAAACTCCAGACTGTGGAGGATTTAATATTGGAGTTGAAAGCATAGAGCCATAAATTCCACCATTAGTAATAGTAAATGTTCCTCCTTGAAGGTCTTCAATGCTTATTTTTCCGTCTCTTGCTTTTTCACCCAAAGATAAAATATTTTTTTCAATTTCTGCAAAGGACATCTCGTCTGGACTTCTAAGTACTGGAACTACAAGTCCTTTGTCAGTTCCAACAGCAAAACTAATATTGTAATAATTTTTATAAACTATTGAGTCTCCTTGAATTTCTGCGTTAATAGCTGGGTAATTTTTCAGTGCTGCTACACAAGCTTTTACAAAAAAAGACATAAAGCCAAGTTTAGTTGAGTATTTTTTAATAAACTCATTTTTATAATCATTTTTCATTTGTATTACTTTTGACATATCCACTTCATTAAAAGTAGTAAGCATTGCAGCATTATTTTGTGCTTCTTTTAACCTTTTGGCTATTGTCATTCTTAATCTAGTCATTTTAATTTTTTCTTCAGGTCCATGTGTTATTTTTCGTTTGTTAGGAGTTGGTTTAGATCCCATTAAATTTAACAAATCTTCTTTAAGAATAACTCCATTTTTTCCTGACCCTGCGATTTTGCTTAGATCGATCTTCTTTTCACTTGCAATTTTTCTTGCGGATGGAGAGAGAGTTTGTTCTTCAACTTGCGTATCACTTGTAATCTCTTTTGATAAAATAAGTGGTGGTTCTATTGGAGTTTCATTTAAAATAAGTTTTTGTTCCACTTTTTTATGTTTTTTTTCAACTGGCTTATCAAAAATTTTAGGAACAACTTCTTCTTTTTTTGGTGGAGGTGTGTATTTTTTTTCTTCTTTCTCAATCCTTTGAATTTTCTTTGCTCCTATACTTCCGAGTAAAGCACCTACTTCTACTGTATCCCCCTCTTTAACTGAAATATTTTCTAAAATACCGTCTGATGGTGAGGGAACTTCAACATTTACTTTGTCTGTCTCAAGCTCAACAACAGGCTCATCCGAGTCAACTTTTTCTCCAACGGTTTTAAGCCATTTTGAAACTGTTGCTTCTGTTACTGACTCACCTAAAGCTGGTACAACTATTTTTTCTGACATTTAATTAATTTAACCTACCTACAACCTTTTCTAATATTTCTTTTTGTTCTGCAAGGTGTTTGTTTAAATTTCCAGTTGCTGGTGATGCCGCAGCATTTCTTCCAATATATTTTACTTTTTCACCTTTAATTTTAATGATTTCTAGTGTTCTATCTATATAATATTTAACAGTGTTCCATGCCCCCATATTCATTGGCTCTTCTTGACACCAAATAAATTCTGCTTTTTTATACTTTTGTAGCTGTCTTCCCAAGTGTTTTACAGGAAAAGGATAAAGTTGCTCAATTCTTATGAAGACTATTTCATCATTTTTATTTTTTTCTCTAGCTTCTAACAGATCAAAATATATTTTACCTGAACACATAATAACCTTTTTTATATTATTATTTTTTTTGAGTTTTATAAGTTTGCTTTGATTTAAGTAAGCATGATCTTCCAAAATTCTGTGAAATCTTGTTTTTGTTGTAAAGTCTTCAAGATAAGAAATGCATCTTTTATTTCTCAATAAAGATTTAGGAGTCATAACTATCAAAGGTTTTCTAAAATCTCTTCTCATTTGTCTTCTAAGGACATGAAAATAATTAGCTGGAGTTGTACAATTGACAACCTGTAAATTTTCTTGTGCACATAATTGTAAGAATCTCTCTAATCTTGCTGATGAATGTTCTGGTCCCTGACCCTCATAACCATGAGGAAGAAGCATCACTAGACCACTTGCTCGTGACCACTTAGACTCACCAGAAGAGATAAATTGATCTATAACAACTTGCGCACCATTTGAGAAATCTCCAAATTGTGCTTCCCAAAGAACTAGGGTCTCAGGCTCGGAAAGAGAATATCCAAACTCAAAACCTAGAACACCAAGCTCTGATAATAAACTATCAATGACTTCAAAGCTTTTTTGTTTCTTAGATATGTTGTGCAGAGGCACAAATCTATCGTGACTATCTTGATCTCTTAATACTGCGTGTCTTTGGCTAAAAGTCCCTCGTCCTGAGTCCTGTCCAGAAAGTCTTACTGAAAAACCCTCGTTTAATAAGGTACCAAATGCTAAAAGCTCAGCTGTTGACCAATCTATGGGTTTGTTATCTGTAAACATTTTTCTTTTGTTTTCTAAAATTTTTAGAAGTGTTTTATGAATATTAAAATTATTCGGCACTTCAGTAATTTTTTTACCTACATTAATTAATTCCTTTTTTTCAACACCAGTTTTTCCTCTTTTGTCTTTTCCTATTTCAGGCTTAAATCTCGACCAAACTCCATCAAACCATGTCATTTTCTGTTTAAAGCTTTTCGCATTTTTAAATTCGGTATTCAAAAAATCTTTTAGTTTATTTTTTCTTTCATCAAAATCTTGTTGTGAAATTAAGCCTTGGCTAATTAGTTTTTTTCCATAGATTTCTAAAGTTGTAGGATGACTTCGAATTTTTTTGTACATAAGAGGTTGTGTGAATGATGGTTCATCACCTTCGTTATGTCCAAAACGTCTATAACAAACCATATCAATGACAACATCGCTTTTAAATTTTTGTCTAAATTCTGTAGCAATCTTTGCACAATGAACTACTGCTTCTGGATCATCACCGTTAACATGAAGTATTGGAGCTTCCACCATTTTTGCAAGATCTGATGGATACGGTGAAGATCTAGCAAATCTTGGTGCTGTAGTAAAACCAATTTGATTATTTACAATTATATGTATAGTGCCACCTGTGTTGTGACCAGGTAACCCAGACATAGCAAAACACTCTGCTACAACACCTTGTCCAGCAAATGCAGCATCCCCGTGTATAAGAACAGGAATAACTTTTTTTCTTTCTTTGTCTTTATGAAAAAATTGTTTAGCTCTCACTTGACCTAGAACAATTGGATTTACAGCTTCTAAATGAGAAGGATTGTCGGTAAGACTGATATGAACTAAATTTCCATCAAATTCTCTATTTGCTGATGCGCCTAAATGATATTTAACGTCGCCTTCAAAATCTTTTTTAGTGTCAATTTTTTCTCCAAAAAATTCCTTAAAGATTAATTTAAATGGTTTTTGCATCATGTTTGCAAGCACATTTAATCTTCCTCTATGTGGCATTCCAATTTTTACTTCTTTTACACCTAAATGACCGCCTCTTTTTATAATTTGCTCTAACGCTGGTATAAGTGACTCTGCTCCGTCAAGACCAAATCTTTTTGTGCCTACAAATTTTACATGTAAAAATTTTTCAAATCCCTCTGCTTCTACAAGTTTATTTAGAATTGCCTTCTTACCATTTTCTGTAAATTTAATTCCTTTTTCTTTTCCTTCTATCCTTTCTCTTATCCAAGATCTTTCAATTGGATCTGACATATGCATAAACTCATAACCAATATTTCCACAGTAGATATTTTTTGCTTCATGAATGAGTTTATTTATATCTGCAAATTCTAATCCTAAAATACCATCAAGAAAAATTTTTTTATTTTTATATTTATTATTAAATCCATAGGTTTCTGCATTTAGTTCAGGATGTTCTAGGCGTTTTTGGAGTCCTAAAGGATCTAGATTTGCAAGTAAGTGTCCTCTTATTCTATATGCTCGTATCAATGTGCTTGCTCTTATTGAGTCTTTTGAGTTTTGTTTAATGTTCGAGGCATCAATATTTATATCTTTAAATTCTTTATCATTATTTTCAAGTTCTTCACCATTTTTATATAAATTTATTTTACTTTTTTTTCTTGACCAGCTTGGTCCATTTGCTGTGTTAATAATCTCTTCTTTTTTATCTTTAAGACCATCAAAAAATTCTTTCCATTCTTTTGAAATACTTTTGGGATTTTGAACATATTGAGAATATAGCTCTTCGATAAATTCAGAACTATTTCCACCTAAAAATGAAGTTTTTTCAAATATGTTATTGTTTTTAACCGTAGACATTATTTCTTAAGGTTATATTAACATAAAAAACTTAAAATTAACTATTTAGTTTTTTATATAATGTTTTTCCTATATCTGCTGGTGATTCTGAAATAGTTATCCCTGCAGATTTCATTAATTCAATTTTATTTTCTGCCCCACCTTGTCCTCCAGAAATTATTGCACCAGCGTGGCCCATACGCCTACCTGGAGGTGCCGTAAGCCCTGCAATAAAACCCACGATTGGCTTTTTATTTTTCGATTTTTTAATAAATTCTGATGCTTCTTCCTCAGCTGATCCACCAATTTCACCAATCATAATAATTGACTCTGTTTCTGGATCCTTAAAAAATAAATCAAGACAATCTATAAAGTTTGTTCCATTAATAGGGTCACCCCCAATTCCAATACAAGTAGACTGTCCCAAACCATTTTCAGTAGTTTGAGCAACAGCCTCATATGTTAAAGTTCCTGACCTTGATACAATTCCAACATTCCCCTTTTTATGAATTTCGCCAGGCATAATTCCAATCTTACATTCTTCAGGAGTTATTATTCCTGGACAGTTAGGACCAATTAATCTACTTTTACTTTTTTTAAGATGATTTTTAACATTTATCATATCTAGAACTGGTACACCTTCAGTAATACAAACTATTAGTTCCATTTCTGCATCTATCGCTTCGATAATTGCAGCTGCTGTAAATTTAGCTGGAACATATATCATTGTGGCTGTTGCCCCAGTTGTTTTTTTGGCATCTTTTACAGTATCAAAAACTGGCAAACTCAAATGCTTCTGACCTCCTTTTTTCGGAGTTACACCACCGACTAATTGTGTTCCATATTTTATTGCTTGTTCAGAATGAAATGTTCCATGTTTACCTGTAAATCCCTGACAAATTACTTTCGTGCTTTTACTAACCAAAATAGACATTTATTTAATAGCCTCTACAATTTTTTTTGCAGCATCATTTAGATTATCAGCTGACAAGATTTTTAAATTTGACTCATCAAGAATTTTTTTACCTTTTTTAAAATTAGTACCAGCTAATCGTACCACTAGAGGAACATTTAATTTTACATCTTTCGCTGCATCTACAACTCCTTGCGCGAGTACATCACACTGCATAATACCACCAAATATATTAATTAATACACCCTTAACGTTTTTATCAGATAGTAAAATTTTAAAAGCAGCAGTAACTTTTTCTTTACTTGCCCCACCACCAACATCTAAAAAATTTGCGGGCTCTTCCCCATAAAGTTTTATTATATCCATGGTTGCCATTGCTAAGCCTGCGCCGTTGACCATACACCCAATAGATCCATCTAATTTAATATAAGCTAAATCATGCTTACTAGCTTCAATTTCAGATGAATTTTCCTCATTCAAATCTCTAAGTTCTAATATCTCTGGATGCTTAAAAATCGCATTATCATCAAAATTCATTTTTGCATCTAAGCATAGTATTTCGTTATTTTTAGTTATTACTAATGGATTGATTTCAATTAAAGATGCATCTTTTTTAATTAATGCGCTATACATTGCTTTCACTAATTTTATTGCGCTGTCAATTTGGTTTTTATCTAATTGATAAATTTGTAATATATTTTTAATTTCTTCAGGGCTTAAATTCTGTTTTAAATCTACTTTTGTTGTAATAATTTTTTCAGGAGTTTTTTTGGCAACTGCTTCTATATCAACACCACCCTCAGTACTACTTATGAAAGCAATCTTAGAACTTTGTCTATCTACAAGACATGATAAGTATAATTCTTTTTTTATATCGTAAGCTTTTTGAATGTATATTCTCTTTACTACTCGTCCATCAGGGCCTGTTTGTGGTGTTACTAAAACTTTTCCAAATAACTTTTTTGCTTCATCAACTATATCTTTTTTTTTTACTAATTTTACCCCTCCAGCTTTTCCTCTTCCGCCTGCATGTATTTGGGCTTTTAAAACAAATTGGTCAGTATTTAGATCTTTAATCTTATCAATAATACCTTCAGAATTAAATATGATTACCCCCTCAGTTGTGGGAGCCCCAAAATCTTTTAAAATATCTTTTGCTTGATGTTCATGAATATTCATACGATTATTTACCACTCATATTTTTAAGACAAACTTGGGTCAATTTTTATAGCTGACTCGCATAATTCTTTAACAGCCTTTATTGAAGTATCAAAATTTGACTTTTCAGTACTTTCGAGTTCCATCTCCACAATTTTTTCTACACCATTTTTACCAATAACGACTGGAACCCCAGCGTAAATATTTTTATAACCATACTCACCATTTAAAAAAGCTGCGCATGGTAATGTTTTTTTTAAATCTTTTAAATAAGACTCAGCCATTTCAACACCTGACGCAGCTGGTGCATAAAAAGCAGAACCTTTTTCTAATAGTTTCACGATTTCAGCTCCACCTTTTCTAGTTCTATTTATAATTCCATCTAGTTTATCTTTTGAAATTTTTTTCTCATTTACTAAATCTATTAATGTTTTATTTTTAATTTTAGTCTTTTTAGGCATGGGAACCATTGTATCTCCGTGACCACCGAGAACTAAAGACTCTATATTTTTAATAGGTTCATTTAATTCCTTAGATAAAAAATATTTAAATCTTGAGGAATCTAAAATTCCTGCCATTCCAACAACTTTATTAGGGGGTAGACCAGAATATTTCTGCAAAGCCATTACAATTACATCCAGAGGGTTTGTTATACAAATAACAAAAGCTTTGGGGGATGTATTCCTTATTCCATCTGATACCTGTTTAATTATCTTAAGATTAGTCCCAAGCAAGTCATCTCTAGACATTCCAGGTTTTCTTGGGACACCAGCTGTAATTATAATTACATCGGAGTTTTTTGTTTCTTCATAATCATTAGTGCCTGATATATTTACATTAAAACCAGTTACACCTGAAGACTGTGCTATGTCTAAGGCTTTGCCTTTTGCTAATCCTTCAGCAACATCAAAAAGGACAACATCGCCAAGTTCTTTTATTGCAATTAAGTGTGCTAATGTTCCGCCAATTTGACCAGCTCCAATTAATGATATCTTTTTTGTCATTTTTATTTCATTGTAGGCATCACAAATTCTGGATCTGATTTAATTCCTGATGGCCATCTAGATGTAATTGTTTTTAATTTTGTGTAGAACCTAACACCCTCAGGTCCATGAATACTTTGATCTCCAAATAAGGATCTTTTCCATCCTCCAAAACTATGGAAAGCCATTGGAACTGGTATTGGTATGTTTATACCGACCATTCCGATTTTTACATTGCTAGCGAATGATCTCCCTGTGTCTCCATCTCTGGTGAATATACTTGTGCCATTCCCGAATTCATGATCATTAACTAAAGATAATGCTTCACTGTAATCTTTTGCTCTTACAACTGAAAGAACAGGTCCAAAAATTTCCTCTTTGTAAATCTTCATATCTTTTTTAACATTATCAAATAAACATCCCCCCATATAAAAACCATTTTCATAACCTTGAAGTTTTAGATTTCTTCCATCTACCACAAGCTTGGCTCCCTCTTTAACCCCAATATCAACATATCCTTTAACTTTTTCTAAATGCTCCTTAGTAACCAATGGTCCCATTTGAGATTTCTTATCTAATCCTGGACCAATTTTAAGTGACTCAACTTTTTTAGAAAGACTGTTTACTAAGGGGTCGGCAATCTTTCCTACCGCTACAGCAACTGATTGTGCCATACATCTTTCACCAGCAGATCCATAGGCTGCACCCATCAAACCATTTACTGCTTGCTCTAAATCACAATCTGGCATTACTACACAATGATTTTTTGCACCTCCTAATGCTTGAACTCTCTTCTCATTTTTTGCACAGTTTTCGTAAATATATTTAGCAATAGGTGTTGAACCAACGAAACTAACTGCAGAAATATCTTTGTTATTAATAATTGCATCTACAGCCTCTTTATCTCCATTAACAACATTAAAAACACCTGGAGGAAGACCAGCTTCTAAAAATAATTCTGCTAATTTCATTGAACAAGATGGATCTTTTTCTGATGGTTTCAGTACAAAAGTATTCCCACAAGCTATTGCAATAGGAAACATCCACATGGGTACCATAGCTGGAAAATTAAAAGGTGTAATTCCAGCACAAACTCCGAGAGGTTGTCTCATAGACCAACTGTCAACATTTGTACCAACATTTTCTGTAAATTCACCTTTAAGTAATTGCGGGATACCACATGCAAACTCTACTACTTCTAAACCTCTCGTTAAAGATCCCTTGGCATCCTCATAAACCTTACCATGCTCAGAAACAATGATTTTTGTAAGTTCATCGTAATTTTTTTCGATCAATTCTTTAAATTTGAAAAGAACCCTTGCTCGAAATAGCGGAGTTTTTTGAGACCAACTAGGAAAGGCCTTTTTTGCTGCTTCGACAGCTTTATTTAAATCAGTAGTGTTTGCTAAATTTACGTTAGAACTTACCTCTCCAGTAGCCGGGTTAAATACTTTTCCTGTTCTTTTAGATGAACCTTTTACAGTTTTACCATTAATAAAATGCTCAATTGAATTCATTTTGTTTTTAATGATTAATTAAGCTTTTAGCTCGATGCAAGCATTTTTTTGATAGATCCAATTGCTTTTGCAGGATTTAAACCTTTTGGGCAAGAATTTGTGCAATTCATTATAGTATGACATCTATATAACTTGAGCTCATCTGCAACTTTTTTTAATCGTTCTTTTCGTTCCTCATCTCTACTATCTGTTATCCAGCGATATGCTTGTAATAATACTGCTGGTCCAAGGTATTTATCGCCATTCCACCAATAACTTGGGCAAGATGTTGAGCAACACGCGCAAAGTATACACTCGTAGTACCCATCAAGTTTTGCTCTATCTTCTTGTGATTGTTTAATTTCTGTAGATGTCTTTTCTCCTACCTTAGCCTTAAGCCAAGGTTCTACAGACTCATATTGTTTATAAAGTGTAGTTAAATCACCAACTAAATCTTTAATCACTTTTAAATGAGGTAATGGATAAATATTTAATTCACCCTTAATATCCGAATGAGATTTAATACATGACAATGTATTTACTCCATCAACATTCATTGCGCATGAACCACAAACGCCGTGTGCACAAGATCTTCTAAAAGTTAAAGTTGGATCAATTTCATTTTTAATTTTAAAAAGAACATCTAATACTTTAGGACCACACTCATTTAAATCTACTTCAAATGTGTCTATTCTTGGATTTTCGTTGCTAGATGGATTCCATCTATAAACGTTTACTTTTTTCAAATTATTCGATCCGTTTTTGTCTCTGTAGTATTTGCCTTTCAAAATTTTAGAGTTTTGCGGAAGGCTAAATTGGACCATTAATAAACTCTTTCTCTTGGAGGAAAGTATTGTACATCGTTTGTTAATGTTTTTGCGTGAACAGGTCTGTAAGCTACTTTGACTTCATTTCCCTTTTGCCAAGCTAAAGTATGTGTCATATATTTCTTATCATCTCTAGTTTTGTAGTCTTCTCTAGCATGAGCTCCTCTACTTTCTTTTCTATGATAAGCCGAGTCTATTGTTGTCATCGCCTGTCTAATGAGATTATCAAATTCTAAAGTTTCAACAAGGTCAGTATTAAACAATAAAGACTTATCTGAAACTGAAATATCAGACATACCTTCAAAAGGTTTCCTGATTTGATCCATTCCTTCTTTTAGTGTTTTTTCAGTTCTAAAAACTGCACATTTTGATTGCATGGTTCTTTGCATAGATAATCTTAGTTCAGAAGTTTTTGTTCCACCTGAAGCGTTACGAAGTTTGTCAAATCTATCTAGACATTTATCTGTTTCGCTCTGTGGAATTTCTTCGTGTGGTGTTCCAGGTTTAACAAGCTCGGCAGCTCTATTTGCTGCTGATTTTCCAAAAACTACTAAATCAATTAATGAGTTTGAACCCAATCTATTTGCACCGTGAACTGAAACACAAGCTGCTTCTCCTATAGCCATTAAACCAGGAACTGTAGACTCTTTTCCATTTAATGTTAAAACTTCAGCTTTATAATTAGTTGGTATCCCACCCATATTATAATGTACAGTTGGAACTACTGGTATTGGATCTTTTCTTACATCAACTTCACAAAATGTTTTTGCTGACTCTGCAATTCCAGGCAATCTTTCCTCTATTACTTTTGGATCAAGATGGTCTAAGTGTAAATTTACATAATCTTTATTTTTACCAACTCCTCTACCTTCATTAATTTCAACTGCTATCGATCTACTTACAACATCTCTTGAAGCTAAATCTTTAGCTTTGGGTGCGTACTTTTCCATAAATCTTTCGCCTTTAGAGTTTAAAAGATAACCACCTTCTCCTCTAACACCTTCTGATATAAGTGTTCCTACTCCATAAATTCCAGTTGGATGAAATTGAACAAATTCCATGTCCTGTAGTGGTAATCCTGCTCTGAGTGCCATACCATTTCCATCTCCAGTACATGTGTGAGCAGAAGTAGCTGTGTAATAAACTTTACCGTAACCACCTGTAGCTAAAATAGTTATGTGTGATCTAAATCTATGTATTGTTCCATCATTTAAATTCCAAGCGATCAAACCTTTACACTGACCATCTTTCATTAAAAGATCTAAAGCAAAGTATTCTATAAAAAATTCTGTATTATGTTTTAAAGCTTGCCCATATAAAGTGTGAAGTATTGCATGACCAGTTCTATCCGCGGCTGCACAAGTTCTTTGTACAGACTCATTTCCATAATTTTTTGTCATTCCACCAAATGCTCTCTGGTAAATTTTTCCCTCTTTAGTTCTGCTAAATGGAACACCGTATTTTTCTAATTCAATTACAGCTTTAGGAGCTTCTTTACATAAATGCTCGATTGCATCTTGATCTCCTAACCAATCAGATCCTTTAACTGTATCGTACATATGCCATCTCCAATCATCTTCACCCATATTACCTAAAGCTGCTGAAATTCCACCTTGTGCTGCTGACGTATGACTTCTTGTTGGAAAAACTTTTGATATACAAGCGGTTTTAAGACCAGCTTCTGAGAGTCCCACAGCAGCTCTTAATCCTGAACCACCTGCTCCCAAGACTACAACATCGTATTCGTGATCTATAATTTTGTATGCTTTCATAATTTAAATTTTAATTAAAAAAGTAATTAATATTAATGTGACTATTATACTAAAAAAAACAAGTAATCTGTTTGCGGCATTTTTGAGTTTAAAATTGCTTATATAGTCTTCAAAAACCTCACTAATCGTTAATGTATAAAAAATTGATGCAAATATTAAGAATAAAGTAAAAATTATTTTAGTTGAAAAACTTTCTAAGAATAAAACAAATTGAGAATTGTTAGCATCTAATATTCCCACTAAATTTAAAATAAACCAAACCATAAAAGGAATTAGTATTCCTGACGTAATTTTGATTGATAACCATTTTTTTGTTGCTCTAATCATTTAAAATAAATTTTTTCCTATTAAGTAAAACAAAATTGTTAAAACGAATGATCCAATTATAGTAAGTATCCCTGTAATTTGTGATATCTTTAGATCAAAACCATATCCCATATCCCATGCTAAATGCCTAATTTCATTTAAGATTTGAAAACTAAATGACCAACATAAACTAATTATTAAAAACTTTCCTATTAAAGATTTTGAAAAAATTTGTATATCTGTACCTAAAAAAATTAATATTGAAGAAATTAAAATAATAAAAATAAAATTGATTATCCCGACTATTCTATGTGAGATAGATAAAAGAGATGATATGTGCCATTTATAAACCTGTAGATGAGGAGATAATGGGTTGTTTTTGTTAGACATTTTTTTTAATTAATTGCTCTGCTATTTGTACAGTATTCAATGCAGCCCCTTTGAGTAAATTGTCAGAAACGACCCACATGTTAATAGCTTTGTTATTTGAACTGTCTTTTCGTATCCTAGAAATAAATGTCAAATAACTATTTTCAGCTTCTAGAGGAGTTATATAGCCTCCATCTTTTCTTTCGTCTATAACTTTACAACCATTAGATTGATTTAAAATATTTTTAATACTTTTAATATCAAAGGGGTTTTCAAATTCCACGTTGATAGACTCTGAATGAGAAACCATCACAGGAACCCTAACACAAGTTGCAGATATTTGGATATTTGGATCAAGAATTTTTTTTGTCTCATTAATCATTTTCCACTCTTCTTTTGTATAGCCCTCATCAACAAATTCATCGATATGAGGTATCAAATTAAATGCAATTTGCTTTGTAAAATTTTTTGAAGAAATTTTTTTTCCTTCTAGAAAATCCTTTGATTGAGTTACTAATTCATCCATTGGAGCTTTTCCTGCACCAGATACTGATTGATAAGTAGAAACTATAACTCTTTTAATATTAAAATGATCATGCAAAGGTTTTAAAGCAACAACCATTTGTATGGTAGAGCAATTCGCATTGGCAATAATGTTCTTTTTTTTGTAATTCTGTAATTGATCTAAATTAACTTCTGGTACTATTAATGGAACATCATTATCCATTCTAAAAAATTTAGAATTATCAATTACTATAGTTTTTTTGCTAGCTTTTATTGCCCATTGCTCTGCTATTTTACTTCCAGCTGCAAAAAAAGTTATTTTAGCATTTGAAAAATCATATTTTTCAAGATCTTGAATCTCTATTTCTTTTCCTTTGAATTTAATTTTTTTTCCTGCGCTTTTTGCAGACGCCACTAAGAATAAATTGGATATTTCAATTTTAGATTTTTCTAAAATCTCAATAGTTTTTCTTCCGACATTGCCGGTGGCACCGATTATAGCTAAGTTCATTAAAAAGTATTTTAATTTAAATTTGAAATAATTGCATCACCCATCTCTGAGGTTGATACCTTTTTCTTACCTTTTGACATTATATCTGGAGTTCTTAAACCGTCTTCTAGTGTTTTTTCAACAGCCTTATCTAACATTGTAGACTCTTTTTGCATTCCTAAAGAATATTTCAATGCCATTGAAAAACTTAATATTGTTGCAATTGGGTTTGATATATTTTTACCAGCAATATCTGGTGCTGAACCGTGGACAGGTTCATACAAAGATCTTGTTCTTCCATTTTTATCTTTATCACCTAATGATGCAGATGGCAGTAAACCTAGTGAACCTGTTAACATTGCAGCTTCATCTGATAACATGTCCCCAAATAAATTATCTGCTAAAATAACATCAAACTGTTTTGGATTTCTCAATAATTGCATTGCACAGTTATCTGCTAACATATGGTTAAGCTCGATTTTTTTGAAATCTTTATCTTTTAAAGACTGAACTTCCTCTCTCCAAAGAACTCCTGCCTCCATAACATTTGATTTTTCACAAGATGTTACTTTATTATTTCTTTTGGCAGCTAATTCAAAAGCTACTTTTGCAATTCTTTTAATTTCCTTTGTTGTATAAACGTGTGTATTCACTCCTCTTCGTTCACCGTTTTCTATTGGTTTTACACCTCTTGGCTCACCAAAATATATGCCTCCTGTTAATTCTCTTACAATTAAAATATCGAGACCTGAAACTATTTCTGGTTTTAACGTTGAAGAATCTACAAGTTGTTTAAAACAAATGGCTGGTCTTAAATTCGCAAATAACTTTAATTCTTTTCTTAATTTTAAAAGAGCCCTTTCAGGTTTTTTTGAAAACTCTAATTTATCATACTGTGGTCCACCACATGCTCCAACTATTACTGCATCACTTTCTAAAGCTTTATAAAATACTTCATCAGTTATTGGTACACCATGTTTGTCTATTGCAGCTCCACCAATAAGATCTTGATCAATTTTAAAATCTAAGGATTTTTTTTTATTAAACCAATCAATAACTTTTCTGGTTTCCCCAACAACCTCAGGACCTATACCATCACCAGGTAAAAGAAATATTTTTTTTTGATTTGTTGCCATTTATAACCAGGGTTTATTTTGAGACATTTTATTCTCAAAACTTTCAATATCTTTAGTTTTTTTTAAGGATAAAGCTATATCGTCCAATCCTTCTAATAAACACTTCTTTTTGAATGAGTCTAATTCAAATTTAAAAGTTTTATTTCCATATATAATTTCTTGTTCTTGAAGCTTAACTTCAATATTTTCTTTTCTCTGACAATAATCTTTAAGCTCGTTTATAGTTTCATCTTTTGCAACAATTGGAAGTATTCCATTTTTAAAACAGTTGTTGTAAAAAATGTCAGCAAAACTTTCGCTGATAATAACTCTAATTCCAAAATCCAATAGAGCCCACGGTGCATGTTCCCTTGATGAACCACAACCAAAATTCTTTCCTGTTATTAAGATTTTAGAACTACTGAAAGGTTCCTGGTCTAAAATGAAACCCTTTATTGAATTTCCTTTTTCATCAAACCTCATTTCATAAAATAAACTTTTGCCTAAACCTGATCTCTTGATTGTTTTTAAGAATTGTTTAGGAATAATTTTATCAGTATCTATATTCATTAAGGGAATATATGCGGGTATACTTTTTATTTTTGTAAATTTTTCCATATTAATTATTAAATTTTCTAACATCTGATAAGTGTCCTTCAATAGCTGCTACTGCTGCCATTGCTGGGCTTACTAGATGTGTTCTTCCCCCACGACCTTGTCTTCCTTCGAAGTTTCTATTTGATGTTGATGCACATCTCTCTCTTGGTTTCAACTGATCCTCATTCATACCAAGACACATTGAGCAGCCTGGTTCTCTCCACTCAAAACCAGAGTCTTTAAATACTTTGTCCAAACCCTCTTGCTCAGCCTGAATTTTTACAAGACCTGATCCAGGAACAACCATAGCATTTACGTGTTCCGCTATTTTTTTATCCTTAAGAAGTTTGGCAGCTTCCCTTAAGTCCTGAATTCTTCCATTAGTGCAACTTCCAATAAACACTTTGTCTATTTTGATGTCTGTCATTTTAGTATTTGGTTTTAAACCCATATAATCTAGTGATCTTTCCATAGCCACACGTCTGTCATTATCTTTTTCTTTTTTTGGATCTGGAACTGATCCATTAACTGGAACAACATCTTGTGGCGATGTGCCCCAAGTAACTTGTGGTACGACATCTTCGCCATTTAAAACTATTTCTTTATCAAATTTACAGTCTTTGTCAGATTTTAAATTGCTCCAATAATCTAAAGCTTTTTTCCAATTATCTTTTTTCGGAGACAAAGGTCTGTTCTCCAAATATTTGAAGGTTTTCTCGTCAGGTTGTATTAATCCTGCTCTGGCTCCACCTTCAATGGTCATATTACAAACAGTCATTCTCTCTTCCATACTAAAGTTACTGATTACGTCTCCAGAATACTCAATTACAAATCCAGTTCCTCCAGCTGTTCCTATAGTACCAATAATCTTTAAAATAACATCTTTAGCAGTTACCCCTAATGGAATTTTCCCATCTACCTTAAGTAAAAAATTTTTTGATTTTTTTTGTATCAGAGTTTGAGTGGCTAAAACATGTTCAACCTCAGAAGTTCCAATTCCAAAAGCAAGTGCACCAAAAGCTCCGTGTGTAGCAGTATGACTATCACCACAAACAATAATTGAACCCGGTTGGGTAAAACCTTGTTCTGGTCCAATAATATGAACGATACCTTGTCTTTTATCGTTCATGTCAAATAAAGGCACTCCAAATTCTTTGCAATTTTTTCTAAGCGTATCTACTTGAATTTTTGACTGTTGGTCGTTAATTCCTTTTGTTCTATCAGTTGTAGGTACATTATGATCAGCTACCGCCAAAGTAAAATTAGGTTTTCTCACTTTTCTTTTATTTAATCTTAGGCCTTCAAAAGCTTGTGGGCTAGTTACCTCATGTACTAAATGTCTATCCACGTATAATAGTGATGTACCGTCATCTTGTTCAAAGACAAGATGGTTATCCCAAATTTTATCGTATAAAGTTTTTGGCATTAAAATTATTTTTTTAAATTTTCTTGTTTATTATTTTCTTTTTTATCAGTTTCTTTTTTAGACTGATTAGGTATATCTTTTTTTAACTCATTTGTGGTTATTTTTGAGCTCTCCGAAGATGGATTTTCATTCGATTGAATTTTAACATCACTTTTAACTTCAACTTCGATCCCAATATTTTTTTTCATTTTTTCTGCGATTCTGGCAGATTTACCTTTTCTATCTCTTAAATAATAAAGTTTTGCCCTTTTAACTTTACCAGATCTGATTACTTTAATTGAACTAATTACAGGACTATATAGAGCAAAAGTTCTCTCTACACCCTCGCCAAAAGAAATTTTCCTTACTTTAAAAGAAGAGTTTATGTCTCTATTTTTTTTTGCAATACAAACGCCTTCAAAATTTTGAACTCTTTCTCTTTTACCTTCTACGATTCTTACCCCAACTCTAATTGTATCCCCAGGAAAAAATTCAGGAATTTTTTTACCAGCAATCAGTTTTTGTAAATTTGCTTTGTTTATATCTTCAATATTTTTCATTTTTTTTGTTACTTAAATATTTTTCCCAAAGATCGGGTCTCTGGCGACGTGTTATATCCTTAGATTGTGATAAACGCCAGTCCTTAATTTTTGCGTGATCTCCCGATAATAGTACTTCTGGAACGCTTTTTTTTTCCCAAATTTGAGGTTTTGTATATTGGGGATATTCAAGTAAACCGTTTTCAAAACTTTCATCATCTTTGGATTTTTCATTACCTAGAATACCCGGAAGTAATCTTAAAACAGAGTCTAAAATAACAAATGATGCGGACTCACCCCCAGATAAAATATAATCACCAATACTAATTTCCTCAATATTTCTTGTGCTTAAAATACGTGCGTCAATTCCTTCAAAATGACCACAAATTAAATTTATTGTTTTCTCTTTAGTTAGATCTTTTGCAAATTTTTGGTCAAACTTTTTGCCTTTAGGAGAAAGATAAAAAACTCTCTCATCCTTTTTTAATCTGCTGTCTAGAGATTTTCCTAAAACATTTGGTTTCAATAACATTCCACTACCTCCTCCAAAAGGTGTGTCGTCTACTGTCTTATGTTTGTCTTCAGCGGATTCTCTAATATCAATAACTTCTAAATTCCAAATTTTTTTTTGTAAAGCTTTTCCATAAAGACCCTTATTTAATGGTCCAGGAAAAATTTCAGGATATAGGGTAAATATTCGAGCCTTCCACATTTTTTTTCTTTCTTTATTTAGGTAACTTAGTTGCACCAGTTTCTTGGTGAACTATTTTTCCATCTTTAAACTTATAATAAGACATAACCGCTTCTTTGTTACCATCCGCAAAACTTGCAATAGCGTGCATGAATCCTACTTCATTGTTTTCAAAAAGAATTCTCTCTTTTTCAAGTTTTACATCTTTCATACCTACCCATTTAACCACATCGTCTTTCGACAATATTTTTCCAGATGCATGCATAAGAAATTTAAAATCATCATGCATAACTTCCCTCGCACCGTTTTCATCACCTGCGTTTATTACTTTTACTAATTTCTGTATTATAGACATTATTTTTTATCCCCTTTCTTTGGTTCTTCTTTCTTAGCTTCCTGTTTAGGAGCTTCTTTCTTTGGTTCTTCTTTCTTAGCTTCCTGTTTAGGAGCTTCTTTCTTTGGTTCTTCTTTCTTAGCTTCCTGTTTAGGAGCTTCTTTCTTTGGTTCTTCTTTCTTAGCTTCCTGTTTAGGAGCTTCTTTCTTTGGTTCTTCTTTCTTAGCTTCCTGTTTAGGAGCTTCTTTCTTTGGTTCTTCTTTTCCGTCTTTTTTTCTATCTTTTTTAGGAATTGCTTTGTTAGGATTATTTCCTGGCTTAGGCATAGGCATAATTTGAGCTTCTCCAAGAATTCTAGATACTCTTAAAGTTGGTTTTGCACCTTTGCTTATCCAATGTTTTACCCTTTCAGCCTCAATAGTAATTCTTTCCTTTTTCTCTTTAGGTAAAAGTGGATTAAACAATCCAACTTTTTCGATAAATCTACCGTCTCTTGGAAATCTACTGTCAGCAATTACAATTTTATAAATTGGTCTTTTTTTTGCACCAATCATTGATAGTCTTATTTTTAACATTCTTCCCTTTCTTTATTTTAATTGATTAAAAAGTTCAGGTGGCATTCCACTTTGTGGGCCGCCTCCTTTTGACATCTTTTTCATCATTTTAGACATCATCTTAAACTGTTTAAGCAATCTATTTATCGTTTGCACATCAGTTCCGGATCCTAAAGAAATTCTCTTTCTTCTTGATCCGCTTATAATATCAGGATTTGATCTTTCCTTTTTTGTCATTGATAAAATTATTGCTTCATTAGAAGATAATAATTTTTCATCAATATTTGCATTTTGCATTTGCTCTTTTACTTTACCAACACCAGGTAAAAGAGAAAGTACCCCTTCCATACCACCCATTTTTTTCATTTGCCTTAATTGAAGTAGGTAGTCATCAAAGGTAAAGTTTCCTTTTTTTATTTTTTCTTCAGTTAATTTTATTTTTTCTTCATCAAGGTCTTGAGAAGCTTTTTCTACAAGAGAAACAATATCTCCCATTCCAAGAATTCTATTTGCCAACCTATCGGGATGAAAAGACTCAAGATCATCAATCTTTTCACCAACACCAAGAAATTTTATAGGTTTTCCAGTGGTTTGCTTCATACTTAAAGCAGCACCACCACGACCATCTCCGTCTACTCTAGTTAAAATTATGCTTGTTAAATTAACTGCTTTATCAAATTCTGAGGCAAGATTTACAGCGATTTGACCTGTTAAAGAGTCTGCTACAAGCATTGTTTCGACAGGTTTAACTGCATCTTTGATATTTTTAATTTCTGACATCATGCTTAAATCTATTTGAGTACGACCTGCTGTATCAAAGACTATGACATCTGTTCCAGCAAGATTAGCTGCGTTTAAAGCTCTATGGGCAATATCAACAGGTACTTGATCTTTGATTATAGGAAGTGCATTTAAATTATTTTTTTCACAAAGGACTTTCAATTGTTCTTGTGCGGCTGGCCTATAAATATCTAAGCTTACAAGTAGAATTTTTTTATTAAGACTCTTTTCAAGATTTTTCGCTAATTTAACAGCTGTTGTAGTTTTACCAGATCCCTGTAAACCAACTAAAAGAATAGATGCAGGAGGCACAGCCTTCAAATTTATTTCCTCTGTTTTACCACCTAATACCTGTACTAATTGATCGTAAACTATCTTCACTAACATTTGGCCAGGTGATGTTGATCTAATAATTTCTTGGCCAATTGCCTTTGGTTTAATATCTTCAATAAATTTTTTTACTACAGGTAATGCTACGTCAGCAGCCAGTAAAGCCTGTCTAATTTCTTTAAGGCCAGTTTCAACCTGAACCTTGTTTAATGAAGGAGCTTTCTTTAAATTATTAAAAATTCCTTCTAATTTATTTGTTAAAGTCTCAAACATTTTTCTTTCTTCCAACACCTATCGCACTAGTGGGCGAACCCTCGCTGACTAGTGTCGATCCCTTTATTTCTAAAGGCACCGCAAAATCTACCATTTGCGGAAGTGACGAGAAACTACAATTAAGGGTTTTAAAAGTCAATGAATAATTATACTAATCAATTATGACAAGAATTAACGCTTACAAAATGGACGGCTTGGGTAATGATTTTGTCATTATTGATAGAAGGAAAAATTCTATTAATTTAACAAAAGAAAAAATTATTGAATTGGGTAGCAGATCTAATATTGGCTTTGACCAGGTAATCTTTATAGAAAAACAAAAAGAAAAATCTTTTCCAATAACAATTTTTAACTCTGATGGAGGTGAAGTAAGTGCATGTGGAAATGGATCAAGATGTGTTGCTTATCTTTTAGGTAAAAATTTAAATACAAAAGAAATAAAACTTGAGACAAACAATCGATTACTAAATGCAAGAATAGTGGGAAATTTAGAAGTAGAACTTGAAATGGGAAAACCTTTATTTAGTTTTAAAGAGATTCCATTGTCAAAGTCAATTAATCCAGCAAATATAACTTTAGAGATAGATAAAAATAAATTTACAGGTGGGTTTTGTGTAAATGTAGGAAATCCGCACATAATTTTTTTTGTTAAAGATTGTTTTCAATATGATTTAAAAACGATAGGCCCAAAAATTGAAAACCACAATCTATTCCCAGAAAAAATAAATGTAACAATGGCTCAAGTAATTGACGAAAAAAATATAACAGTTAATGTTTGGGAAAGAGGTGCGGGACAAACTAAAGCATGTGGAACAGCAGCTTGTGCAACAGCCATTGCTGCTTTTAAAAACAGACTGGCTCATAATGAGGTAGATATAAAGTTTAAGGAGGGTTTTTTAAATATAAAAATAGATAAAACAGACAATATATTTATGACAGGCCCTGTATCAGAAATTAAAAAAATTGACTTTGAAACATAATGAAGTTTTTTGAAAATTTTAAATTTAGTAATTTATTTAGTAAAAAAAAGATAGATGAAAATCTGCTGGACAAATTTGAAGAACTTCTTATTGAGTCAGATGTTGGTACCCAAATAGCTGCAGATCTTAAAGAAAGATTTAAAAAAGAGAAAATAGGAAAAGAAATTAAAGATGAAAAAGAAATATTTGATTTTCTTGCAGAACAAATATCTAAAATACTTAATCCTTTCGAAGGCAAATTAAAAAATCTTTATAAGGTTTCTCCTTCAATCGTAGTTGTAGCGGGAGTAAATGGTGTAGGGAAAACAACAACAATAGGAAAACTTGGAAAATTATTTAAAAATCAGGGTAAAAAAATAGTTTTTGGTGCAGCCGATACTTTTAGAGCAGCAGCTATTGAACAGTTAGAGGTTTGGTCTAAAAAAATTGGAGCTGAATTTGTTAAATCAGATTTAGGAACAGATCCTGCATCTGTAGGATATAAAACTGTAAAGTTTGCTGAGGATAATAAATTAGATATGGCATTTATCGATACTGCCGGAAGACTACAAAATAAAAAAAATCTTATGGAAGAATATAGAAAAATATTTACTGTACTTAAAAAAATAAATCCTCAATATCCTCACGAGACTATTTTAGTTCTTGACGCTACAACAGGACAAAACGCAATAAATCAAGTAGAAGAATTTAAAAAAATATCAAATTTAACTGGTTTAATAATTACGAAATTAGATACTTCAGCAAAGGGAGGAATATTGTTAGCCATATGTAAAAGATTTGGTTTACCTATAATTGCTGTTGGAATGGGAGAGAAAGAAACTGATTTATACCCATTTAATTCTGCTGACTTTTCTAAAATACTTATTAAAAATTAGAAATGAAAATATCAAAAAAAATAGAACCAATTATTTCAGGAGTATCTGCATCAATAGTCATAGGGGTTCTTGCATTTTTAACCTTAAGAACATCTACTGGTATATGGTTAATGTTTTCTTTTGGAGCAACTGTTTTTTTAGTTTTTGCTCTATATAAATTAGAAACCGCACAACCAAAAAATATTTTTTTTGGCCATTTGATCTCGGTTTTAGTAGGTATTATTTTTAACGAGACAATTGGATTTTCTTTTTATTCTCTTGGTTTATCAGTTGGAGTTGCTGTGACTTTGATGATTTATTTAAAAGTCATGCATCCTCCTGCAGCTTCAAACCCTTTGGTAGTTTTATTTACAGATGTATCTTTCGAATTTATATTATTCCCAGTGATATTTGGGGCTATAGCAATAATTATAATGTCAGTTTTTATTAATAAAGTAGTTTTAAAAAGAAAATATCCAAAGAAAAAGAATTGGTTATATTGATTTTAAAAATTTATTTAAAGCCTCTAACAAATTTTCATTATATTCCATCATGTGATCATCATCTTTTGGAAAATAAAAATATTTAGGTTCATTGGCCTCGGAAAAAACTTTTTTACCCATCTTAAATGGAACGATTTTATCATTTTCTCCATGCATAACTAAAATTGGAATTTTAATATTTTTTAATTTTTTTATAGTTTCGTACCTGTCTTTTAAAAGAAGAGAAACTGGTAGATAAAAATAGTAATATTTTCCGGCATCAACCATTGATGTAAATGGTGATTCTAGAATAAGTCCAGCATAATTTTTATTTTGTGCAACTTCGGTTGAAACCCCAGTTCCAAGTGACTCACCATAAATAATAATTTTTTCATCTTCAACGTTTTGCTTATTTAACCATTTTAAAGTGTCTCTTGCATCCTGGTATAATCCTTCTTCCGTAGGTTTGCCCTCATTTCCACTAAATCCTCTATATGCTACGATCAAAAAATTTATATCAAAATCTTTTATTAAGTTTAGTTTATATATTCTATTACTTAAATTTCCTGCATTTCCATGAAAAAATATCAGAGTTTTTTTTTGTTTAAGATCCTTTTTGTGAAACCAGGCTTTCAGTTTTTTTCCATCTGATGTAGGAATATAAACTTCTTCATAACTAAAATTTGCTTTCTCAGATGTATAATTATTTTCAGAAGGATGGTAAAGCAGACTTCTTTGGTAAAAGAAAACAAAAATTACTATTAGTAGGTAACATGAAATAAGTATCGTCACTAAAGTGAACATATATTTAAGTTTTTTTTGCAAAATACACACCTATTAGTACTAGCGAAGCACCTAAATAATGAAAGTTTTGTAGCTGCTCTCCAAAAAAAATGATTCCATAAATTGCTGCATAAATTGTATAGAGATAAAGAGTAAAACCAGTGATAGAAGCGCCCAAGTATTTTTGAGCTTTTGCATATAAAGTAAATGCAATTACACCTGGAGAAATAGCGCCAAATAGAACCCAAAAGGTAAAATAAATATCAAAGTTTGTTCTGTTTATTAAAATTTCTTCCATAACATAAAATGGAAATAGTGATAATGCCCCAAAAAAAGAGATTAGAGTAAATCTTATAAAAAAACTAAATTTGAATTTCCAGTGAATTAAATAAACTGAGTACAAAGCCCATCCTAATGCAGCACCAAGCATCCATATATCACCGGATGTAAACTGAGTATTAATCAATAAATTTAAATCACCTTTACAAATAATAGCTAATACACCAACAATACAAATGACTAACCCAAATATTTGTTTAGTTTTTATTAGTTCCTTAAGAATAAAAGTTGATAATAAAATTATAAAAACTGGAGAAGATGTATATATAATTCCCATATTTGCCATAGTTGTTGTTTTTCCTGCAATAAATGGGAATGCACCACAAATACCACAACCCATAAGACCTAAAAAAAATAATTTAAAAAATTCTGGCTTAATTTTTTTAAAGTTTTTTAAAATAGGTTTATAAAAAAAAGGAATAAGTAAAAGAAAAGTGGTGACCCATCTCCAAAAGGCAAGTGATATGGGTGGGACAAACTCAACGCCACCTCTAGCTATGATTAAATTGCTAGACATGAAAACTGGTTGTAAAAATAATAAAAAATACGGATAGATTTTACTATTACTTTTTTTGGATGAAGGCTTCATAAATCATCATAAAAATTACCAAGCCCATAAGAATGTAAACTGGAAGAACGTCAGTAAAACTAATCATCATTGATCTAGTTAAAGTAGTGGCTAGCCCGACTAAAAAAGCAACAGCGAGAAAACATCCAACTATACTTGTTAATTTATTCATCATCCCTACATTTTTTTTCTAACCAATTTGCAACTCCTAAAAATCTTAGATCGTCAAGCTTGTTACCAACTAGTTGAACACCTAATGGTAAGTTATTTTCTCCAGTAAGTAAAGGCAGTGATATAGATGGTAAACCCATATAAGTCCATACTGTGCAAAATTCAGGACTACCAGTAAATTTCAATCCTTTATCAGCAACTCCAGTAGATGCAGGTGTAATTACTCCATGATAATCCTCAAAAACTTCACTGTAAGACCTGTAGCTTTGTTCCATAAAATCCTTAGCCTCGGTGTACTGACTTGCAGAATATTTCATACCACGCTCAATTGCTTCTATTAATTTTTTTCCAAGCTTTTTTTTTGAATTTTTATAATACTTTTGAAAACTATTTGACATATCAGTCTCGTGTAAAACTTGTTGGTGTTTATGTATATCTTTGAAATACGAAGGCTCATCAAATACCTCAATATTTTTTTTTAATTTTTTAATTAAAAATTCAAATGCTTTTTGTGACTCTTTTCCAATATTTTTCCAATTAGAGGTTTTATAAAATATAAATTTAGGATCGAAATGTGGGCCTTTCTTACATTCTTCTAACATTTTGTCGGCTGAATAATGTATCGTATCTTTATCGTATAAATCTTTTTTTATTAAACATTTAGATATTAGAGCAACATCTTCAACATTTTTTCCAAAAACACCAACATGATCTAATTTGGATGATTGTTTTAAAATACCATTTCTAGAAATTAAACCAAAAGAGGGTTTATATCCTACAACCCCACAGTAGGATGCTGGACGAATAATAGATCCTTTTGTTTGTGTTCCAACTGATAAAGGAGTCATGTGTGCTGCGACTGCAGCCGCTGAACCACTTGAAGATCCTCCAGGGGTTCTTGATTTATCATGAGGGTTAGTTGTCTTTCCTGGGTCAAAATAAGCAAGTTCAGTTGTAACTGTCTTTCCCATTATTATTGCTCCAGAAATTTTTAAAAGGTTCACTACCTCTGCGTCAGCACTCTCTGATATTCCTTTTCTTAAAACTGTACCACATTCTGTTGGCATATCTTGAGTTCCAATAATATCTTTTATTCCAATTGGTAAGCCATGTAATGGTCCGAGAGGTTTACCTGATTTCCTATACTCATCTTTTTCCTCAGCTTTTTCCAATAAAAGTTTTTTATCAAAAAATGCCCAAGCTTTTACCTCTTTGTCAAATTTATCAATCCTCTTTATGTATTCTTTACAAGCATCCACACACGATATTTCACCGCTTTTTAGTTTCTCCACTAATTCAATAGCTGAGATTGATAGAACATTGCTCATAAATTATTTAATTTGCAAAAAGTAAGTCAGGTAACCAAAGAGCTATGCCTGGAAACATATACATCAAAAACATAGCAAAAATTACAATTAGTAAGAAAGGCATTATGCCCCCAAAAATTTCAAGTAATTCCACATTTTTGGTTTGCACTCCTTTTAGATAATAGGCGGACATAGCCATCGGAGGAGTTAAAAAAGATGTTTGTAAATTTAATGCTATTAGCATTGCAAAGAAATAAGGGTTTACTCCAAAAAATTCAACAAGTGGTAAAAATATTGGAACAAATATAATTAATATTTCTGTCCATTCTAATGGCCAGCCAAGAAGAAAAATAATTAATTGGGTTATAATTAAAAATTGCCATGGCTGAAGGTTCATTGATTTAAAAAAATGTTCAAATACTTCATGCCCACCTAAATATGAAAAGACTGATGCAAATGTCCATGATCCTATAAATAACCACATAATCATTGCAGTAGTTTTAGCGGTTAAAAATACTGACTCTTTAAAATTTTTCCATTTAAGAGTTTTATAAAAATAAGATAAAACTAGCGCTCCAAATGCTCCTACAGCTGCGGCTTCTGCTGGGGTAGCTAAACCTCCAAGAATAGTTCCTAAAACTAAAATAATTAATGAAAATAACGGAAGAAAAGAAACTAATACCTCTTTCAAGATTACTGAACGGGGAGGTATATCCTCCGCTGGTGGTTTCGGAGCAATAGATGGATTAAAATATGCTCTTGTAACTGCATAAAGTATATAAAGTCCAGCTAACATTAACCCGGGTAAAATTGCTGCTGCAAACAATCTTAGGGGTGATAATTGTGCAATTACAGAATAAACGATAAGCATGATGCTCGGTGGGATTAATATTCCAAGACATCCACCAGAACAAATAACTCCTGATGCAAATTTTTTATCATAACCTGCTTTAATCATTGCCGGCCAAGCTAGAAGGCCCATTAAAGTCACAACAGCTCCAATTATTCCAGTTGCTGTTGAGAATAAAGCACAAGTTATTAAAGCTGCAACTGCCATAGATGCTGGTAAACCATGTGAAGCTAAACGAATGGCAAAAAACAATCTTGAGACTATACCTGCTCTCTCAACAAGGTATCCCATAAATAAAAATAATGGAACTGCTGTAAGAACTGTATTGTCCATTACTGTATAAGTGTTCTGAACGAAAAGTTGGAAAATCCTATTGTCAAATAGATGCTCCATTCTAGTTGGATCGTAGTAAGCGTAATAACCAAATCCAACGCCCATTGCCATTAATGTAAATGCAATTGGAAATCCTAATAACACAGCAAAAAGAAATATTGCCATCATAAGTATTGCTATCTCAGGATTGGTTAAGCTAAATAACATCTTTTTGATCCTCGTCTTGAGAAGTTCTCATTAAAATTTTTTCTGTTTCCTCTGCAACTACCATTCTTGCTGGCCAATGGCCCGTTTGTATACAAATTATTGATCTGAAAACTTCACTAACACCTTGTATGATTAATAAAAGACCTGCTGCAGGTATCAAAGACTTAGCCATGTAAATTTGAATTTGTGCAGGACTGTTCCAACTGGTCTCCTTAATTTTCCAAGCAAGTGCAGCGTACTCATATCCATAAAATGCCAAAGCAAATACGCCAGGAAAGAAAAAGATAAAGTATAAAACTAAATCGATGTAACCTTGTGTTTTAGGTTTAAATAATCTGTAAAGTACATCCCCCCTTACATGAGCCTCTGTAGAAAGTGTATATGCACCAGCCATCATGAATATTGCGCCATACATTTGTAAACTAAAATCAAAATTCCATAAAGTAGGGGCATTAAATGCGTAAGCCATCACAACTTCGTAACAAGTTCCACCCATTAATATTACTATGCACCAGGAAAAAGCCTTCCCGACGGATGTGCTTAGATGGTCTGCAAAACTAATAAATCCCCTCATAAATATAAGTTATTATAATTTTTTTGTTATTGCCATAAAAAAAGGGGGCTACAAAAAGCCCCCTTTAATTTTTAAAAAGCTACTAAATTTTAACTTTTGCTAAAGCACCAAACTCATTTTCATAAGCCAGTCTGTAATTAGGCTGGTTCATCAATAGGTACTTCATTACTCTTTTAGCGTAAGCTTTTTGAGAAGCAACAATTTTTGCAAAGAAAGGATCTTTCTTAACAAAGTCACCTATAACTTTGTCCCATCCTTTTAATTGTTGAGCTAAGATCTCATCTGAAGTTTGATAAACATTTACTTTATGTTGATTCATCAACTTAGATAAGTCAGCTGAGTATCTCACTAACGCTTTAAAGTAGTTGTCTGTATTCGCAGCGTACGCAGCATTTTTTAGAATAGCCTGATGTTGTGGACTTAATCCATTAAATGTCTTCGTGTTCACAGGAATTTCAAACATCTCTTGAGATTGGTGGAAGCTACCTAAGTGATAATACTTAGATACGTCTTGCATACCAAACTGTGAGTCTGATGTTGGGTTGTTAAACTCCGCAGCTTCGATCAAACCAGTTTTCATAGCTGGCTGAATTTCTCCACCTGGAAGTTGTCTTACAACCATTCCCATAGCTGTTAATACGTTAGTCGCTAGACCAACTGTTCTATATTTCATACCTTTAACATCAGACACTTTAGTTACGTTCTTTTTGAACCAACCAAATGGCTGTGCTGGCATTGGCATATGGAAAAGACCAACATAGTTGAAGCCAACTTTAGAAAGAGTTTCTTCATAAAGTTTTCTTCCTCCACCGTACTCAATCCATCCCATTACTTCTTGAGATGACATTCCGTACGAAGGTCCTGTTCCAAACAATGATGCTGCTGGATTTTTTCCGTACCAGTATGCAGTTACCCAGTGTCCCATATCTAGAACTCCTGAACTTACCGCTTGACCGATTTCAGATGTTTTAACAACAGCGCCAACTGGTTGAAGATCAATCTTCAATTCTCCATTTGACATGTCGCCTACCATTTTTGCAAAGTCGCCAGCCATTTCGAAGAATATATTAGCTCCAGAAGGCCAAGCTGCTTGCATCTTTAAAGTTTTAGGAGCACCAAATGCTACATTCGGCATTGCAATAGTTGCTGCCGCTGCTGCACCAGTTGCTGCTGCTGCTTTAAAGAACTTACGTCTTGAAGGAGTTTTTACTCTCTTCAACGTTTTTTCTTTTTTAGACATATTTGTCTCCCTTAGTTAATTAACTAGATGAATTATTTAAGCATAAATAGATTTCAGAGTCTCGAGCAGAATCAAAAAAGTTTATTAAGATTCAATTGTAGATTGTGCTAATTAACTTTATTTTTAGCGGTTCCTGTTTCAAAGTATTCGTTGATATTATCAATCGCAAGATCTGCCATAGCAGTTCTTGTTTTTTTGGTAGCACTGCCAAGATGAGGTAATATAAATGCGGTTGGTTGTTTTAAGTATTCAGGGTGTATTTTAGGTTCACCTTTGTAAACATCTAAACCTACAGCATATATTTTTCTACTTACTAATGCTTGAACCATTGCATCATCATCAATCATATCTCCTCTTGCAACATTTGTTATTATTGCACCGGTTGGAAAATATTCTAAAGTTTCTTTATTAATTATATCTTTAGTTTCTTTTGTAGCAGGACAACAAATTGACAATACATCTGAAACAGAGAACAAACTTTTGATACTTTCGTGAAAAGTAGCACCCATATCTTGGTCTTTACCTAATTTAGTTCTATTTCTGTAATGTATCTCCATTCCAAAACTTTTTGCTATTTTTGCTAAAGCTCTTCCAATTCTTCCCATGCCTAAAATACCAAGTCTCGATCCTGTAAGTTGCTTACCAATTAAAAAATCTGCAGACCATTTCCAATTTTCTTTTTTAACCCAATTAATTCCTTCGTTAGCTCTTCTGCATGCTCCAAGAATTAATAACATGGCGATTTCGGCGGTTGCATCAGTTAAAACATCTGGTGTATTTGTGACAATAATATTCCTTTTTTTTGCTGCCTCAATATCAATATTTCCAAAACCAACAGCAAAATTTGATATTATTTTTATTGTTTCAGGAAGTTTTTTAATTGTTTCCTCATCAATTTTATCTGTAAGTGAAGATAATATACCATCGCAGCCTTTGCTTAATTCAATTAATTTTTTTTGGGAATACAACTCGTCATTTGAGTTAAAACGAGAATTAAATAATTTGGAAGCTTTGTCCTCACAAGATCTCAATAGTTTTCTAGTTACAAGAATTTTTTTCATTAAATTTAATTTAGATCAAAAATTTTACCAGGATTCATAATATTATTTGGGTCAAGAGTTCGTTTAATAGATTTCATAACTGGTATATTGTCAGCATGTTCTTTTAGAAGGTATTCTTTTTTATGAAGCCCTATACCATGTTCTCCAGTAATTGTTCCATTTAATTCCAATGTTTTTTTAATTAATAAATCACTAAACTCCCTAATTTTTTTATATGTTTCTTTTTTTTGGGGATCATAAGGTAGAACTACATGAAAATTTCCATCACCTAAATGACCAACCATTGGAGCTCTAAGACCAAATTTTTTTGTAACGTCTTCTGCAAATTTTACACATTCGACTATTTTAGAAATTGGAAGACAAACATCTGTTGAGTAAACTCTACCATTTTTAATTAATGCTTTTACAGAATAATATATATCCCAACGAGCTTGCCATAATTTATTTCTTTCCTCTAAATCTTTTGCCCATTTAAAAGCACTACCTTTATTTTCTTTAGATATCTCTTCAACTACTTTGATATTCTCTTTATTTGAGGACTCTGATCCATGAAATTCAAAAAACAATGTAGGTAAAACTTTCATGTCTTTTAACTTTGAATAATTAATGCTTATGTCCATCTGTTCTTTGTTTAGCATTTCAATTCGAGCAATTGGTACACCATACTGAATTACTTGTTGTGCAGTTTGAACAGCGTCTTCTAGGGTTGTAAAATGACATACAGCACTCATAATACTTTCTGGGATAGGTGATAATCTTAATTGTATTTCAGTAATGATACCAAGTGTTCCCTCTGATCCAATAAATAAATTAGTTAAATTGTATCCAGCTGAAGTTTTTTTTGTTCTGCTACCAGTATTTATTATGTCACCATTTGGTAAAACTACTGTAAGACCTGTAATCACAGTTTTCATAGTTCCGTATTTTACAGCCATTGTCCCTGAAGCTGATGTTGAGGCCATGCCTCCTATTGCAGCGTTTGCACCAGGATCAATAGGAAAAAAAACTCCATCCTCTCTTAAATAATCATTTAATTGTTCTTTAGTAACACAAGCTTGGACTCTACAATCAAAGTCCTCAACATTTACACTTATAATTTTATTCATTTTTTCTAATGAAATTGTAATTCCTTTATCGTTACCAACAACATTGCCCTCTAATGAAGTTCCAGTACCAAATGGAACGACTGGAACCTTGTGTTGGTCACAAAGTTTTAAAATTTTTGAAACCTCTTCATTTGTTTCTGGAAATACTACAGCTTTTGACAGTACTGGATCATAGGTATCTTCACCTCGGGCGTAGTTAGTTCTAGTAGATACCGAGGTAGAAAATCTACCATTAAAGATTTTTTTTAATTCTGATTGTATTTGTTCGTTCATTTTTTTCTATAATGTTATTAAATTATATAGAAAAAATATAGCTTAATTAACCAAGCATCTTTTTGATTTTTTCTAAAGCTTGTGAAATATTATCGCTAGAAGCTGCAAAACTAAATCTAACATAATCTTGTGCTGTTTTTCCAAATGCAGTACCAGGCACAATAGCTACCCCTGCCTCGTGCATACATTTTTTAGCAAACTCTGCACCATTCATACCTGTTCCAATTACTTTTGGAAAAGCATAAAATGCGCCTCCAGGCAAACTACATTCTACACCCGGTAAATTATTCAAACCTTCATGAATTAATTTTCTTCTTATTGAAAATTTTCTCATCATTTCTTTAATAGAGTCGTCTGGTCCATCTAGAGCAGCGATACCTGCGAATTGAGCGGCTGCATTTACACATGAAACACTATTTATTACCAATTTATTTACATGCTCAACAAGATTTTTTGGCCAGAAACTCCAACCCAATCTCCATCCAGTCATAGAATAAGCTTTGCTCCAACCTTCAAGAACAATTAATCTTTCTCTTAATTCAGGATAATTAAAAAAGGTAGGCATTTCTTTTCCGTCAAAAATTTGTCTACTGTAAATTTCATCACTTAAAATTGTTACATGAGGATGTTTTTTTAATCCCTCAGCTAAAACATCAATATCTGATTTATCAACAAAGCTACCAGTTGGATTATTTGGATTAATTAAAATGAGTAATTTTGTTTTTTCAGTAATCAAGGATAAAATTTTCTCAGGGTTAAATTTTAAATCTTTATCTTCGGTTAAATCATATGGAACTGGTTTGGCTCCAGTAAAATTTATCATGGACTCATAGATTGGAAATGCAGGTGTTGGGTGAACTATTTCAACGCCTGGTTCTCCAAAACACTGAATTGCATAGCTCATGGTTGGCTTTCCACCTGGCATAATTATTATCCTCTCTGGATCGATATCTTGATTATAAAGTTTTTTGATTTTTCTAGTTACAGCTTGTCTACATTCGAGAATTCCATTTGATAAAACGTATCCGTGATGACCATCATCCAAAGCTTTTTTTGCTGCATCTACAATATGTTTAGGAGTCTTAAAATCAGGTTGTCCTAATCCTAAATGGATCATTGGTTTTCCTTTGGCTTCAAGTTTTTTTGCCTCAGCTAAAACGCTAAAAGCAGTCTCTGTACCTAATCTATCTAAACTTTTTGCTAGTTTCATAATTATCTATAAGCAATATTTGTTTTTTTTAAATCCTTAATTGTTTTACACCCTAATAATATCATGTCTCTTCTTATCTCATCATGCATTCTTTGCAACAAAGCTTCAACCCCTTTTTGACCTCCTGCTCCTAAAGCAAATAAATAACCTTTTCCAAAACTACAAGCAGTAGCCCCTAAAGATAATGCTTTTAAAACATGAGTGCCTCTTCTTACACCTCCATCTAAAATTATCTCTAACTTACCACCAACTGCTTCTGCAATTGCAGGTAGTTGATCAAAAGGGGATCTTGAACCATCAAGTTGTCTTCCGCCATGATTGGAGAGCATTATTGCAGATGCTCCAATTTCAACAGCACGTTTTGCATCCTCGACTGACATAACTCCCTTAATTGCAAATGGACCTCCCCATCTTTTGATACAATATTCTGCGTCTTGCCAATTCATTTTTGGATCATACTGCTCATTAATATATTCCATCACTCCTTTAGCAATACTACTTCCTTTTTTTGTAAAATGTGAAACATTTGCTAACTGAAATTTCTCATGAGTTAAATAGTTTATCGACCACATAGGGTGCGTTGCAAAACTTAACAAACTTTTAAGAGTTAATTTTGGTGGAGTTGTAAATCCCCATCTATGATCCCTTTCCCTATTTCCAGCTACAACTGTATCAACAGTTAAGCACATAGCTTTAAATCCTGATCTTTTACAACGATCAATTAAATTATCTGTCAACCCTTTGTCTTTATGAATATAAAGTTGAAACATCTTAGGACCACCTGATACGTTTGAGATTTCCTCTATAGAGGTAGTTGCCATAGTTGACATGCTGTAAAATGTTCCAAGTTTTTCAGCGGCCCTCGCACTCGCCTTATCTCCATCATAATGATAAAGTCTCTGCATTGCGGTTGGTGATAAAAAAAGTGGCATTTTTATTTTTTCACCAAAAACCTCAGTGGTCATATCAGGCTCTCCAACACTTGTAAGTATGCTTGGAACTAAATCACATTTAGAAAAAGCTTCAGTGTTTCTTCTTAAAGTAGCTTCATCATCTGAACCACCATCTATATAGTGAAAAATTGGAGCTGGCAGGTTTCTTTTTGCCAACTTTCTAAAATCATCGAAATTGTAACAATCTTTCAAGCTCATTTTCGAAATCTTAAATTTTTTCTACTTAAGTCACTTATCTTAGTGCAACCCATAAGTTTCATATCTCTTTCAAGTTCAACACGATATTGATTTAAAGCTCTTTCAACTCCTTTTTGGCCAGCAGCAGCTAAAGCATAAAGATATAATCTTCCGCCCGCACAAGCTTTTGCACCCATCGATAAAGCTTTAAGCATATGAGTGCCTCTTTGAATACCTCCCTCACAAATTACATCAACTTTATCACCAACTGCATCTACAATTTCTGCTAACTGGTCGAAAGGTGATCTAGCCCCATCAAGCTGTCTTCCGCCATGATTAGAAACCATTATACCTGTGCATCCTATATCCACTGCACGTTTTGCATCTTCAACACTCATTACACCTTTGAGTGCAAAGTGCCCTCCCCACTTTGAACATAAGTTTTCAGCATCTTTCCAATTCATAGACTGATCCAACATAGTCGAAAAATAATTTCCAACAGATGTAGCAGTACTTGTTCCTTCTTTCACATGATCCTGAAGATGTGGTAATTCAAATTTTCCTCGGGTGACATAATTAATTCCCCACATCGGCTTAATTGCAAAACTAATTAAGCTTGAAAGTGTGAGTTTAGGAGGGGATGTAAAACCAGTTCTAAGATCTCTTTCTCTATTTCCTCCTGTTATTGTATCAACAGTTAAAGCCATAACATCAAATTTTGCAGCCTTCACTCTTTCGACGATAGCATTATTAAGTCCTTTATCTTTATGATAATAAAACTGAAATAGCTTTGGAGTATCAATCATTGATGAAATTTCTTCTACACTTACCGTTGCGAGTGATGATACACCAAACATTGTATTAAATTTTTGTGCTGCTTTTCCAACAGCTCTCTCTCCCTGATAATGAAATAGTCTTTGTAACGCTGTTGGAGAACAATAAAATGGTAAATCTAATTTTTTTCCGAATATAGTAGTTGAGAGATCGACATTTTCAACACCTCTTAAAACATTAGGTACTAAGTCAACCTCATTGAATGCTTCTGTATTTCTTTGGTATGTAACTTCGTCATCTGCTGCGCCATCGATATAGTGAAATATCGGTGACGGTAATTTCCTTTTTGCAAGTTTTCTGAAGTCACTAAAATTGTGGCAATCTTTTAGTCCCATTTTTAAATATTAAAATTTTTTAAGGAAATTGAACATGTAACTATTAGCCCCAGGATTTTTATCACCTAAACTAGCATTAGATACATGATTATAAGACATTCCAAAATTTGTGGTTTCTCCTAAATCCATTGAAAGTTGAACTTCACTTTTAAATTCTAATGGATGGCCCAAATCTTTTCCATCACCCTGACTATAAAGACCAGGTGCAAAACTTGGAGTAAACTTAAATGGACCTAAATCATAATTTGCTTCAATACCAGTATAAATATATGCAGCTGCGTCTTGTGTAATCATCATTCCTGTAATGGGAGATACTCTTCCTATCACAGTATCTCTATACAAATTTTCATTTTGGTGTTCGATACCAAATAAAGTAGAGCTTTTTTTGTTATCACTAAAATCAAAAGTACCACTATAAAAATTTATACCTGATCTTGCATCATCAGCAAAAGAATAGGTTATACTATTTAGTGCAAGTACAGATGAAATAATAAAAGTTTTTAGTCTCATAATATATAAAGTTACAATTTAAAAAAACCTTTGTATAGAGTTTTATTCTTTTGATCTAATTTTTGGTTTTTTTAATAAAAAAAATAAAAGTATAATACCTAAAATAAATAGTAAATAAGGTAAAAACCATAGTAGATAGCTATTTTTCTTAAATGGAGGATTTAATAATATCCAATCTCCAAACTTTTCAGATAGAAATTGATAAATTTCTTTTTCACTGTTTCCCTCTTTAATTTTATCTTTAACAACGCTCTTAATAATCAATGCAAATTCTGAATTTGAGTCCTGAACCGTCTGACCTTGACAAACTAAACACCTGAGATTTTTCAAAATTTTATTATTTAAATTTTCGTTAGCATGACTTTCTGATGTGATAAAAAAAAATAGCAGTAAGATATTAATTATAGTTTTCATTTTTTTACTAATTTTCTAATTTCATTTACGTCTTTAATATTTAAAGGTCCAATATATTTTTTTAAGATCTTTAATTCAGAGTCAATTAAAATTGTTTCAGGTATACCATAAACTCCAAAATTGACAGAATTTTTTCCATTTTTATCTTCAGCTAAAATATCAAAAGGATTACCATTTTCTTTAAGAAAACTTTTTGCACTTTCCACATTATCTTTAATATTTACACCAACAAGTTTGATATTTTTAATTTTAGATAATCTGACTAAATTTGGATGTTCTTTCCTGCAAGGGGCACACCATGAAGCCCAAAAATTTAAAATTGTGAACTCATTATTAATGAATTCTTCAGTATTAATAGTTTCATTGGATTGAAACAGGTTAATTTCTACCTGTGATATTTTTTTACCAATTAAATCTTTTGTATTATAAATCCTCTCATTATCCAAACTAGAATAGAGAATAATAAAAAGAAAAGAAAATAAAATAGATATAATAATATAATTAATTTTTCTCATTTTTATTTCTACTTAAGAAATTGAGTAAACCACCTAAAGATAATAGTAAAACAGAGAACCAAATAAAATTCATAAAAGGCTTTACTTGGAATTTAATATTAAAAACATCGGTTTCAGATATATTGCTCATAGTTAAATATGTATCGGAGAATAAATTAGATTCTATAGAGGCTTCATAAGTAATTGTAATGGGCTTGTCGTAAACTCTAATTTCAGGTTTAAGTTCTTTTGTTATAGAAGTTTTTTTATCTGAAATATTAAAATACCCAACTATTGATTTATAATTTTTGATAGATTTTTCTTCTAAATTTTCAAATTTAATTATGTACTGATCTGTTTTCTTTATCTCACCTAATTTTAAATTGAAATTATTTTCTTGAGAAAATATATGATTTATATAAATGAAGAATATTAGTAATCCAAAACCTAAATGGGATATTATTCTTGAAATATTTATATTTTTTTTTTTAAAACTTTCGTAAAAATCAAAAAGTGTTTGTATAATTAAATAGATAGAGAAGAATAATATTAAATTTAATAAAAAACTACTCTCTTTTATTAGTAAAAAAGTAATTAAAAATAATATTACTGATAAAACTAAAACTAAATCAAAGAAAGATTTTGTTTCATGAGATATCCATTTGTAATTTGGTCCCGATGTCATCAAAAACAAAAGAGGTATTAAAAAAGGTGCTAAAACTAGATTATAATAAGGAGGACCAACTGATATCTTTGATCCAGTAATTGTATCGAGAAATACAGGATAAAGTGTACCAATTAAAACAACACCTAAAAAAAATATCATAAACCAGTTATTTGCAATAATAAAAGTTTCTTTTGAAAATATTGTGTATTTTTTACTTTCATTTGGAGCGAATTTAAAAAAAATATATATTGAGAAAAACACCATGATTATTAAGAAACTTAAAATAAAAAGACCTCTTGATGGATCACTCGCAAAAGTATGAACAGAGTTAAGTATACCTGATCTTACCAAAAATGTTCCTGTCACGCTCATGGTAAAAGTTAAAATGCTAAGCACTATTACCCAAGAGTAAAGCCCTATTCTTCTTTCTAAAACTAATATTGAGTGAAGGAGTGCTGTCATTACAAACCATGGCATCAAAGATGAATTTTCCACTGGATCCCAAAACCAATATCCCCCCCATCCTAATTCATAGTACGCCCATATAGAACCAACCAGTATTCCAACGGTTTGAAAGAACCAAGACACTAGAACCCAGGGTTTAATGGATATTGCTAATGATTGTGAGTCAATTTTTGAAATCAAAGCTGCAAGAGCTGCTGAAAAATAAATAGAGGAACCAACAAAACCTACGTAAAGTAAGGGTGGGTGTATTGCTAAAGCTGGATCTTGTAAAATAGGATTTAAACCCAAACCTTCTAATGGAATTGGAAATAATTTGGAAAATGGATTTGAATTACTTAATAAAAAAATAAGAAAAATAATAACTAATATGTTTTGGAATAACAAAGTCAGAATTTTGAAGTCCTTATCTTTATTTTTGTTGATAAACAAAAATAGAGAAGAAAATAAAACTAAAATATTAATCCACAATAGTAAACTTCCCTCGTGATTTCCCCATGTTCCAGATATTTTATAAAATAAAGGTTTGTTAGTATGTGAATTTTCATAAACATTTGCTAACGAGAAATCTGAAAGAACATAAGCTAGCAAAAGTATTATAAAACTTGAAGCAGTAAAAAATAATTGAAGTAAAGAAATTTTATAAATTTTTCCTGGTATTGAATTATTATTTGTTCTAAATTCCTTGAAAGAAAAAAAAACTAATAAAAAACTAATTAATAATGCTACAATTATTAATGTATTACCTAAATTACTTAGCATTTATATTTAAACTTTCTTCTACTTCTGGAGGCATATAATTTTCATCATGTTTTGCTAGAATTCTTTTAGCAACAAAAAATTTTTTATCTTTTAAATTACCTTCTGCAACCACACCTTTTCCTTCAGCAAAAAGAGCTGGGACAGTTCCAGAATAACTTACTATTATTTCATTTTTTGTATCAGTAACTATAAATTTAATGTCTCTTTCACTGCTCTGAATTGATCCTTGTTTAACTATACCACCTATTCTTATCCTTTTTTTTAAATTAATTTCATCACTATTTTTAATCTCTGAGGGAGAATAAAAATACAACACATTATCCTCTAAAACTTTGAATAATAAAAAAATAGCTAACACACTTAAAACTGATAGAGCTAACAATATTGATAATCTAATTTTTACCTTTTTTAAGAGCATTTCAGAAATGCTGGATTAACTTCTTGAATGTGAAATTAAAATTTCCTTAGCAATTTTTTGTTTCTTAACTTCTTTTAATCGGTCCTCAGAAAGGTTGTGAGCTTCTTTAACGAATTCTTTTTCTAATTTTTTGAGAGTTTTTTTTGTTCTTAGGAATAAAAATAAACAGACAAAAAATGTAAAGGCGAAAGAAGACCACACATAAATTCCAAATCCGTTCATTACAAAAATTTCAAAGTTCATAGTTTTTTATACCTTTTTTTTTAATTCTAATTGTTTCTATCCTATATTTCATTAGAAAAATTACCGCAACATACATAAAAAGCGCAAATACCATCAATCCTAATGGAATTAACATCGAAAAATGCACTGTGGTTTCATTTGTAAGACTGATACTAGCGGGTTGATGCAACGTTGACCACCATTCAACAGAATATTTTATAATAACTATGTTTATTAAACCTAAAACAGAAATAAGTGTGCAAGCCTTAATTGATCTATCTGGATTACTTACAAATTTGTATGAAAAAATGAATGCTATGTAAAAAAACATTAAAACTAACATAGATGTGAGTCTTGCGTCCCAGGCCCACCAAGTACCCCAAGTTGGCTGACCCCAAAGAGATCCAGTAACAACTGCTACTATATTGAAGGTTAGGCCAATTGGTGCAAGACTTTTATAAATTAAAGTCACATTTTTTAATTTAAATAAAAAGTTTAAAATACAAAAAAAACTTATTGCTGCAAAACTAAATAAGGAAATCCAAGCAGCAGGTACATGTATATACATAATTCTTACTGAGTCTCCTTGGATATAATCTTCGGGTGATAAAAATAATGAAAAAACTAAACCAATAATTACTAATGGAATTAAGATTGTTTTAAAAAGGTTTAAAAGTTTACCTGAAATTTTAAAAACATAACTTGGGTTTAAAAATTTAATCATTCTTCATTGTTTATCTGATTTTGATTAATTTTTGAATGGTACATTTTGTTGGTCTAGTCAAAGTCTGAGGGAGATAAGGAAGTAAGAATTGACTTCAACTAGACACTAACGATAAAAGAATAATTAAAGTTTGAGACAGAGTTTTGAATGAATCTTGTTAACTTTATGGCAAAAATAACTAATTTGAGGGTTTGTAATAAACTGATCCTCTTTTTTCTGAAAAAAACTCGTTTACTAAAGGGTGTCTGATTGGCTCTTTGGAAGTATCAGTAATTAGATTTTGTTCTGAGACATATGCCTCATATGTAATTTCATTATTTTCAGCTAACAAATGATAAAAGGGTTGGTCTTTTCTTGGTCTTACGTCTTTGGGTATTGATTGATACCATTCTTCTGAATTATTAAATTCGAAATCAACATCATAAATAACACCTCTAAAATTAAAGTGTCTGTGTTTAACAACGTCACCTATAGAAAATTTAGCTTTTTTAGAACTCATCATTAATTAAGATAGTAACATTTTTTTAAAAATCAATATATTAAATTTCAATTAAAATTCATTTATGATAGCTTTTTCTAGTGAATAAATCTCTCATAAAGTTACTAACAGATTTTGGTCCATTATTAATTTTTTTCATAGTATATTATAAGGGAGGTAAAGATTTAGAAACTGCTATCCCCCCACTTATAGTTGCTACAATTGTTGCTGTTATAATTATCTTCTATTTGGAAAAAAAAATTCCTTATGTTCCACTTGTAGGGGCAATTCTTGTATCCGTCTTTGGTGGTTTAACTATTTTTTTTAAAAATCCTATTTTCATATACTTAAAACCAACAATTATTAATATTTTATTTGCTGTAGGGTTATTACTAGGAAAATTGGTTTTTAAAAAAAATTTTCTTCAATTATTTTTGAGCGGTACAATAAAATTAGAAGATTTAGGTTGGGATAAACTTATGTATAGATGGGCAATTTTTTTTATTTTTTTGGCAATTCTAAACGAGGTTATATGGAGAACACAGTCTGAAGAGTTTTGGATTAATTTCAAAGTATGGGGTATTCTGCCCATCACTTTTATATTTACTGCTTTTCAGGTACCATTGATTAGAAAGTATAAAACAGATGAGAAATAAATTACGTCTAATTGTAAATAATAATTTTGATAAAGGTGAGACCTTTTTTATTAAAAAAGAACTTAGGTCTATATTAAACCTTTATGCTAAAAAAGTTTCTTCAGGGGATTGGAAAGATTATGGTTTATCAGTAAACAAAAAAGAAGTTACATTCGATGTTTATCAAAGATCATCTGAAAAACCTGTTTATAGAATATCAAAAAATCTAAATCCAAAGAGAAATGATGATAAATTTTATATTTTAGATAGAAATGGCAAAATATTAAAAAAGTCAGATAACTTAGAAAATTTAATAAGAAAAATAGAGTGGAATAAATTAAAATTAGTAAAGTAGATTATTATCTTCTCTGACCAAAAAGTCTAAGAAGCATTATAAATAAATTGATGAAATCTAAGTATAAAGTTAGGGCACCCATGACTGCTTTTTTTCCTGAAGTCTCGCTACTGTCGCCTTCAAGATACATATTTTTTATTTTCTGTGTATCGTAAGCAGTTAATCCAACAAAAATTAAAACCCCTAATATTGATATTACAAAATACATCATTGGTGATTTCATAAATATATTTACTATTGATGCAATAATTATTCCGATTAAACCCATCATTAAAAATGATCCAAGTTTAGTAAGATCTCTTTTTGTTGTATATCCGTAAATACTCATTGCTCCAAAAGTTCCAGCTGTAATAAAAAATACTCTTGTAATCGATGTACCTGTATAGACTAAAAAAATAGATGATAAAGATAATCCCATTAACGCAGAAAATATCCAAAAAGTAGTTTGTGCTTTAGACACACTCATTTTCCTTATTCCAAAACTCATATAAAGGACCACTCCGAGAGGAGCTAACATTACAATCCAAGCTAAACCAGAATTATAAAGAGAGTTTCCTAATGGTGATAAAGTTAATGGTGATAAAGAAATTACAGAAAATTTAAAAGTTAGTAACGCAACAATACCTGTTACCAGCAAAGCTGAGCCCATATAATTGTAAACTCGAAGCATATAAGCTCTTAAACCCTGATCAAGTATAGCTTCTGAAGTTGATGATCGTACTGAAGTTGTTTGTTTGTTAAAAATCATATTTAAAATATATGATTTTTTAATTACTTTTCAATAGGCAATAATTGCTTTAAAAAAATCAATAAAATAGGGATTTTATGAAATATAAAAAACTTGGTGACACAGATTTGAAAGTTAGTCTCATTTGTTTAGGCACAATGACTTGGGGAGAGCAAAATACTCAAGAGGAAGGATTCGAACAAATGGACTTTGCTTTAGAAAAGGGAGTAAATTTTTTTGATACTGCAGAGTTATATGCAATACCACCTAAAGCAAAAACATATGGGAAGACAGAAGAAATAATTGGCAATTGGTTCAAAATTAATAAAAATAGAAAAAAAATAATATTAGCAAGTAAAATTGCTGGACCAGGATTAAAATGGATAAGAGGTGGTGGTTCACAATATTCTTCAAAAAGTATTGAGGAAGCTCTACACAATAGTTTAAAAAGATTGCAAACAGATTATATTGACTTATATCAACTTCATTGGCCAGAAAGAAATACGAATTATTTTGGTGATTTAGACTACGAGCATGATGTAAAGGAAAAATCATGGAATAGTTTTGAAAGTATTTTAAACACTCTTAAAAAATTTATAGATCAAGGAAAGATTAGGTATATTGGATTGTCAAATGAAACTCCATGGGGATTTTCAAAATATTTAGAAATAGCTAAAGAGAAAAATTTACCAAAAGTAGTTTCGGTTCAGAATCCATACAGTTTAGTAAATAGAACCTATGAAGTTGGAATGTCTGAAATTTCAATGAGAGAAAAAGCTGGATTGTTGGCATATTCACCCCTGGCAGTAGGTTATCTAACAGGAAAATATAGAAATAAAAATATCCCTAAGAATTCAAGACTAGATTTATTTTATGAAAACTATCCCAGATATCATAATCAAAGAACTTTTGATGCAGTAGATGAATACTATAAAGTTGCAGAAAAATATAAGATATCTTTATCACAACTTTCTCTAGCATTTGTGAATTCAAGAGACTTCGTGACAAGCAACATTATTGGAGCAACAACTATGGAACAGCTTAAAGAAAACATTGATAGTGTAGATATAACATTGGAAGAAAGTATTTTGAATGAAATAAACTTAATACATGAAAAGATTCCTAATCCTGCACCTTGATCAAACAACTATTGAAAAGATCTGAAATTTGTATAAATTGAATTTATCAAGAAAAATTTGAAATGAAAAAATTTTTAATAACGTTTTTACTATTTATTTTTGTTTATTCTTCTAATGCCTTTGGTAATCAACCAAAAAGTATTGGTAAATATAAGAGTTGGGAAGCTTTCACCTACAGTGGTAATAAAGGGAAAATTTGTTTTGCTCAAACTATACCTTTGGAAAGAGCTCCTAAAAGTTTAAAAAGGGATCCATCTAGATTATTTGTGACTTTTAGAAAAGATGAAAAAATTAAAAATGAGCTTAGCGTTACAAGCGGTCATATGTATAAAAAATCTTCAGTAATAGCAAAATCAGGAAAAAATGAATTTTTGTTTTTTTCACAAGGAAATTTTGCTTGGTTGATCGATGGAGAAGAGGAATTCAATCTTATAAAAACTATGAAGAGAGCTTCAAAATTATCTGTAACAGCGAGGACAAGCACAGGTACGGAAACAAAAGATATGTATTCCATGATGGGTTTCACTAAGGCTTACAATACCGCTAGAAAAAGTTGTGCCTAAAAAAAAGAACAAAATTGTTTTAGCTTACTCTGGAGGGCTAGACACTTCTATAATTTTAAAATGGCTTCAAGAAAATTATAACTCAGAAATTATTGCTTACACTGCAGACATCGGACAAGAAATCAACAAAAGTAAAATTATCAAAAATGCAAAAAGATTGGGTGTAAAAAACATAATTATTGAGGATTTGAAAAATACTTTCGTTAAAGATTATGTTTACCCAATGATTAGAGGTCACGCATTATATGAAGGTGTTTATTTATTAGGAACGTCTATAGCAAGACCTTTAATCGCTAAAAGACAGATTGCTATTGCTAAAAAATTTAAAGCATTTGCTGTATCACACGGTTCAACAGGAAAAGGAAACGATCAAGTAAGATTTGAGCTTGGATATTATTACTTTGGACCAAAGATAAAAGTAATTGCCCCTTGGAGAATTTGGAAATTAAAATCTAGAACTGATTTAATAAAATACGCAAAAAAACATAACATACCTATACCAAAAGATAAAAAGGGGGCACCACCTTTTTCTGTTGATGATAATCTCTATCACACTTCAACGGAAGGTAAGGTATTAGAAGATCCAAGAAAACAGGCACCAGAATATATTTTTCAAAGAACGGTTTCACCTGAAAAAGCACCTAGCAAACCAACTTATGTAACTATAGGATTTAAAAAAGGTGATCCAATATCAGTAAATAATAAAAAATTAGCACCAGCAAAACTACTTCAAAAATTAAATTTACTTGCAGGTAAGAATGGAGTTGGAAGAGTTGATTTAGTTGAAAATAGATTTATTGGAATAAAATCGAGAGGAGTTTACGAAACCCCAGGAGGAACTCTTTTGATGATAGCACACAGGGCGATAGAGTCTGTAACTTTAGATAAGAAAACTATGCATGAAAAAGATGAGATTATGCCAAAGTATGCTGAATTGATTTATAATGGTTTTTGGTTTTCAAAATCTAGACTTAAATTACAGAAAAAAGTTGATCTTAAAAGAAATCAAGTAAATGGAAATATTAAACTTAAGTTATACAAAGGTAATGTTACAATTTTATCAAGACAAAGCAAAAGTAAAGCATACTCTATTAATAAAGTGTCTTTTGAGGAAAATAAAAGTTTCAAAAAGTCAAAAGTTGAGAGATTTATATTGGGTGCGGCAAGAAAGCTTAGGGTTTAAGTATAATTAAAAATATAAAAAACTTCTATGAGTATGAACATTATAATCAGAAATATTCAGCTAGTGGCTGTAATATTTATTTTGGTCGGAACTGTGTTGGCTTTTGGTTTTGAAATCAACGAAATGTATAAAGCTGGTCGTGTAACTTTAGCAGACCTTCTTTTAATGTTTATCTATATTGAAGTTATCGGAATGATCGGAGTTTTCTGGGCTAGTAAAACAATAAGAATTACTTACCCTGTGTTAATTGCAATCACAGCACTAGCTAGACTAATAATTTTGCAAGACAAAGATAGTGCCTCGGTAAATTTAATTTATCAGGGTGCTGCCATTCTATTATTAGCTTTATCAGTTTTTTTCTTAACTTTGAGATACAGCAAAAAACTTGGGATGGATAAAAAAAATCCTGGTGAGGAAGCTTAAAAAAAAATGAAACAACTAGTAGCAATTGTTGCATACTATATGTTCGGATATTTAATTTTTTGGACTTTTCTTCACGAGACAGATTTTTTTCCAAAAGTTTGGGTACAAGATAATTTTAGTATAGCAATTTATTTATGGGTTTTCTTTTTTATAGTTCCACTTTTTCTAATTGCTCTTGGAACAGAATATATTAAAAGACGAATTGCTGATTTTAAATCACTAGGACAAGGTTCGAGATGGCCACTTTATATTTTATTATTTGGCGTTTGGGACCTAATGATTGGTTTTGCTTATTTACTGTTCTCCTATTTCGAAATCACACATGTAACTATGATAATTGCTAACGGATTATTCATTACTGGAACTTATTTAACTTTTTTGAGTTTTGGAATAGCAAAGAAATTGCAATTGAGTAAAAATAATTAAATATATGGCTGATAAAATTTTAATATTTGGTGCTACTGGGGCTGTTGGAAGTTCTCTTGCCAAATTAATGCAAAATGGATCAACTGAATGTCATCTTATAGGAAAAAATCAGGATGAAGTTTCAAGACTGTCAGATGAAACTGGTCATAGCTTTAGTGTTGCTGATGTATTAGAAGAAGGTTTTTTAGATAAAATTGATAGTGATCTTGCTGACACTGAAATTAAAGGTATTGCTTATTGCGTAGGATCTATAGACCTTAAACCAATAAATTTGATTTCAAGAAAAGATGTAATGAAATCATTTTCACTAAATTTATTTCCTATTTACGACATTATAAAAAAATTTCATCAAAGTTTAAAAAATAATAAAGGATCAATAGTTTTGTTTTCGACAGTTGCTGCAAATCAAGGTTTCCCTAATCATGGAATTATCTCGCCGGTAAAAGCATCTTTGGAGGGTCTTACTATTTCTTTGGCAGCAGAATTTTCGCCAAACGTTAGAGTTAATTGTATCGCTCCAAGTATGAGTAATTCAAAAATGGCTAGTAAAATTTTAAAAAATCCAAAAATTGCTGAAGGTATTGCTAAAATGCATCCACTCAAAAGACTTGGCGAAGGAAAAGATTCGGCTGCACTCGCAAAGTTTCTTCTATCTGATGAAAGCTCATGGATTACTGGTCAAATTATTGGAGTTGATGGTGGAAGGTCAAACGTTGGTTAATATTTCTCAACACTACCGATATAATTAAGATTTTTATCAACTACAACAATTTCACCGGAGGAAACTGTTTTGTTCAAACTTTCTAAAATCACTACATAGTGAGTAATCAAAATTAAATTTTTATTACTTTCCCAGTTATTTAAAAATTTATTTAAATCTTTCATCTGTTTTTCTTTATTTTTTTCAAATTTTGAGGAAAAAAAAGAGTTAAGAGCATTAAAAGTCTCATAATCTTTAAAAGCAAATTTAGCCGTATCTTTACAACGGCACCATTCACTGGATAATACCTTGTCTATAGGAATATTATTTTGTTGAAAAAATAACCCCATTTTTTTTGATTGTTCAATACCTTGACTATCTAAATTCCTCTGAGTTGAACAATCATTCAATCTAAAATTTTCTGGGTCACCACCGCCAGGCGCAATCGCATGTCTTATAAATACAATATTACCACCTTTTTTTAGTTGTTTGATTACTATCTCATCAGATTTTACGTTCGTTAAAAGTAAAGTAAAAATTGATAAAATAATTAAAAGTTTTTTATGCATGTGCTTAAATAGATAATATCAAATAACTGTGAAAAGTATTATCTAAAGTTTTAATAAAGTATGATATTTGAAACAACACGAGATGGTGCGCTGAAGAAATTGGATGATTTTATTGAAAACGAAATTATCAACTATAATTCTAAAAGAAATTTTGATTTTGGACCTAAAGAAAGAAAAAATGTTTCATGTTTATCTCCATATATTACTCACCGACTAATAACTGAATATGAAACTGTTGAAAGGGTTTTAAGAAAACGACCTTACCAAAAAGTTGAAAAATATGTTCAAGAAATTTTTTGGCGGGTATACTGGAAAGGATGGTTGGAATTAAGACCAAAAGTTTGGACAGATTTTACTGAAGATCTAAAAAATATTAAAGATGATGAAAAGATACACCAAGCTGTTAATGGAAAAACCCAAATTTCATGCTTTAATGATTGGGTAAATGAATTAAAAGAATTCAATTATCTTCATAACCATACAAGAATGTGGTTTGCGAGTATTTGGATATTTACATTAAAATTGCCTTGGCAGAAGGGTGCTGAATTTTTTTTAAAGTATCTTTTAGATGGTGATGCTGCATCTAATACTCTGAGCTGGAGATGGGTAGCTGGTCTTCAAACTAAAGGAAAAAATTATTCTGCACAATCTTGGAATATTGAAAAGTTTACAAATAATAGATACAAAAATATAAGATTAGTTGAAAATCCAATACCATTACAGGACAAGCGTGAATACAAACTGACCGAGATTGAAAATTTTAATGATTCTGAAAAAGTAGGAAATCTTATTTTTTTTGAGAATGATTTAAATTTAGAAAATTATAATTTAAATGATTATCAAAATATTTATTGCTTATTACTAGAAAATGATAAAAGGAAAATTAAACTTGATCAAAAAGTTTTAGATTTTAAAAAAATAATTATAAAAAACCACTTGAAGACATTAACTAAAAATATAAAATTTTTAGAAAACTCACAAAGTTTAAATATATTAGATGGAGTAAAAGAGCTTGATGTTATTTATCCTTCAATAGGAGAGAATTTATCTTTTATAAAACTTTTAAATAAAACAAAAGATATTAAATGTAGATTTTTAAAAAATGAAAAAGACTTGTTTTGTTGGAATTTTTCTAATAAAGGTTATTTTAATTTTAAGTCTAATATTCCAAAAATAATAACAAAATTTAAATTATCCTAGTTTTGAGCATTTTTTTGAGCAATATTTTACCTTGTCCCAGTTAAGTCTCCACTTCTTTCTCCAGGTGAATGGTCTTTTACAAACCACACATATTTTAGAAGGTAAATTTTCTTTTTTAATCACTTAAATAGTATTTTGTTTTATAAATTTTTGTGCAGCGTTTAAAATTAATTTTTTTCTTTCTGACTTCATTTTATCAAAGACTCTGACCATCATTGACAGTCTTGGATTTCTAGAAAAAAATTTTCTATTTTTATTTATAAAATTCCAGTAGAGACCATCCATAATGTTACACCATTCACCTTTTTTAAAATCCATCATTTTTAAAAAGTAGCTAGAGCCACATATGTATGGCTTTGTAGCAAATATTCCGCCATCACTAAAAAGTCCCATACCGTAAACATTTGGTGCCATTACCCAATCGGATGAGTCAACAAACATTTCCATAAACCATTTATAAACTTGCTTTGGATGTATCTGACAAAGGTTCATTATATTTGCTAAGATCATTAACCTCTCAATGTGATGTGACCACCCAGAATTTAAGGCATTTTTAATTGAAAAATCTAAAGGATCAAGACCAGTGGTTCCGTTGTACCAAGATGATTTCATTTTATTTTTGTGATTAAAAAAATTTGTATTTTCTAATCTTTCATCGTAATTTTGGTAAATGCCTCGCATAAACTCTCTCCAACCAATAATTTGTCTGACATAACCCTCTAAAGAATTTATTCTTGTTTTATTTTCAATTTTTTTAATTTTGTCTAAAATTTCACTTGGTGTTATCAAGCCTATGTTTATTAAAGGGCTTAAGGCACTATGAAATAGAATATTCGATTTTTTACTAACCGCATCTTCATAATCACCGAATAAATCGATTTTTGATTTAATAAATTGGTCAAAAAGTTTTTGCGTCTGCTCTCTGGTCGTTGGAAACCAAAAATTATTTGTTGATCCTGGATGGTTTTTGAAATTAAATTCAATAAATTTTTTTAATATTTCAGTATGGGGGGTGTTTTGAAATTTAAGTTGTTTCGGTACATCAACTTTATCTGGTAACTTTTTTCTATTATCTTCATCAAAACTCCACTTTCCACCTTTGGGTGTCCCATCTTTATTCATTAATATATTAAATTTTGATCTATTTATTTTATAGAAGTTAGCCATGAATGGTTTTTTTGTACCACTTAAATATTTTTTAAACTCATCTCTAGTTGTTAAAAACATTGGAGATTTTATTTCATTAAATTTAATGCCTCTCTTTTTGAATAGAGTTTTTATTTTATTTTCAAAAAAAATATCTTCTATTTCAAAAAAACTTATTTCGGTAACCTTTTTTTCTTTAATTATTTTTTCAAGTTTTTTTTCATAGGAAAGTTTAAAATTGTTGTTACAGTCACTATAAATAACTTTTAATTTTTTAGACTTAAGTTCATCTCTATAAGACCTCATTGATGATAAAAATAATAATATTTTTAATTTATGATGTTTTTGAAATGTACATAACCCAAAATCTTCAGCCATGTAAAATGTATGTCCTGAAAACTCTTTAAGATATTTTGGGTTAAAAAGTTGATTACCTAGAATTAAAAATAATTTCATCTTTTTTAAAATATATAATTTGTTTATTTTTAAGAATTAGCTCTTTTGAAGCACTCAACAGTATTGCTTAATAAACATGCGATAGTCATCGGTCCAACACCTCCTGGAACGGGGGTTACTGCCTTAGCAATTTTAGCGACTTCATCAAAATCAACGTCACCTACAATACCATTGATTGTTTTATTAATACCTACATCTATTACTATGGCATTTTTTTTAACCCAATCGCCTTTTACAAGCTTAGGTTTGCCAACAGCTGCAATAATTATATCAGCTTTATTACACTCACTTTTTAAATCTTTAGTTTTTGAATGAGTAATTGTTACTGTACAATTCTCTCTTAATAATAATTGAGCCATAGGTTTTCCATTCAAATTTGACCTTCCAATTATTACAACATGTTTGCCACTTAAATTTTTTTCTACTTCTTTAAGTAAAATAAGACATCCTAATGGTGTGCATGGTATTTTACTGTCATATCCTGAAGATAAATTACCAACATTGATCGGATGAAATCCATCAACGTCCTTTTCTGGTAGAATAGTCTCTATAACTTTCTGTTTATCTATATGTTTAGGTAAAGGTAATTGTACAAGAATACCCGATACTTTTTGATTTTTGTTTAGTTCAATAATTTTGTCTAAAACAATTTTTTCCTGAATATTTTCAGGATACCTTATTACTTCGGAGTCTATGCCTATTTCTTTTGAAAATTTTATTTTATTTTTAACATAAATCTGACTTGCAGGATCTTCTCCCACAAGAATAACGGATAAGCCTGGAGCTATTTTTAAGTTTGATTTAAATTCTATAATCTTTTTTTTTAATTTTTCTCTTAATCCTTCAGCTATTTTTTTTCCATCTATAATCATATTTAAAACAGAGCTGGTGCAAAAAATTCAAAAGCCAAGTTTCTTAAAAACATCAAGAGTAAAATAAGAATAACTGGTGATATATCTATACCACCAAGATTTGGTAAAAAATTTCTTATTGGCCTTAAAAGTGGATCTGTCATTTTGTAACTTATATCAAGTAGAGAGTAGACTAGTCTATTTGAAGTATTTAAAACATTGAAAGCAATTAACCAACTTAGTAATGCATTAATGATTAAAACCCATATATAAATACTAACCAAACTATCAATTAAAATTAAAACTGATTTCATGTTTTATTTTTTTTCTACGTAAATTGATTGACTTGGGAATGCAAAAGAAGCCTTGTTTCTCTCAACAATTTCTTTTATTGCTATTGCTAATCTTTCTTTAACTTTTAACCATTCAGACCATCTATTTGTATTCGTAAAACATCTAACATACATATCTATTGAACTATCTGAAAACTTATCAATCCTTACTGCGTGAGTAGTATTTTCGCTTATCTTGTAATCTTTTGAGGTTGTAATGTATTTATCAATTTCATCTCGAATTTTTTTTAACTGATCAACTGTAGTATCGTATTGTAGAGTAATGATCCAATTAATTCGCCAGTTCGTTGTCTCACTGATGTTTATTACTGCGTTCTCAGCAAATTGAAAGTTGGGAATTACAGCAACTGACTTATCAAATTTTCTTACTACCGTCGATCTAAACCCAATTTTTTCTACAATTCCCTCGATAATATTTTCAACTAAAATCCAATCTCCTACTTTAAATCTTTTTTCAACTAAAACTAAAATACCAGATATTAAATTTTTAAATAAATCTTGAGCACCTAGCGCTACAGCTACACCAAATAAACCCAATCCAGCTATTATAGGACCTATCTTAATACCCCAAAGTTCTAAAACTGCTGCTGCTCCAAGAATTAAAATCAAAATTTTAAATGCTTTTATTATCCAGTTTAAAAGATCTTTAGATAAAAGATCTTCTACAGTTTTTATTAAAACCGATATCGGACCAATAATTTGATGAAGTGACCAAAAAATTAAAATTGTTATTAGTGTTCTGTTTGCGTTATCTATAAAGCTTTCAGTACTGTCACCTAAGGATACATAGCTTGTTGCAACAAAAAATCCTACAACGATGGGAAAAAATTTCGTTGGGCCTTTTAAAGATTCTACTAAGGTATTGTCAAATTTATTTGAGGTTTTGGAAACATAATTTTCAAGGCGTTTAATAATAAATTTTGCAAATAATCCTCTAAGAAAAAGAAATAAGAAGAAAATAAGGAGAGCGATAATAATTTCTGAAATATTTATTCCTGAAATTCCATTTTTCCAAACGTCAATAAACAATTCTATAAATTCTTCCGTTTTATCCATTTTTAATTTGTTCTATTTTTAAAAGCTCTTCTCCAGGATTAAAAATTTCTGTTTTTTTCCAGCCTTTAGATTTTAAAAATTCTTCAATTTTTTTACTTATACACATAACTGTGCATTGTGTCATCAATTCTGAAAGGGAGTATTTCCTTGCTATCTCATCAAAACTTTCTGCACTTCTTTTAGAATAAATAAGTGTTATATCTGGAGGGTATTTTTTAATTAAATCTAAGCTTTCACTATTCAGGTCTGTTATTTTGCTTGAGGTGTAATTTATTATTTTTTTAACTTTAAATCCAGAAAGTTTGAGATCTTTATCCAGATCATAAGAAACAACATCTCCACATAGATATGCTAAATTTTTTATTTTTTTTTCAGAGTTTAAAATTATATTTTTAAGAGCGTTGACTGTACCTGAAGCAGCCACTGTATTAGTAAATCCTTTTAATCTTAAAGATCTCTCAGTTATGTTTCCAACACAAAAACATTTTATATTTTTTTCATCATTTTTTAATTGTAAAAATCTGACTGCATTAGCACTAGTAAAAATTAAACCGTCAAATTCTTTTGTATTAATTGGTTCCATGTTTGCAGAGTTAATACTCAAAGTTGGCAAGTGTATAACTTTATAGTTTGATGAAAAAAAATTTGTCATCAAATCCTCAGCATCTATTAAAGGTCTTGTAAAAATAATATTCATCTTTTTTTAATAAAATTTTTTCCAGCTTTTTTTAAAATTTCCTCACCTGCTATTTTGCCTAGACTTTGAGGATCAGTTGATTTTCCAGATTTAATTACGTTGTATACTTCTTTACCGTCATCTGAAAAAAGTTGAGCTTCTAAATCAATATTGTTTCCTTTAAGAACAGCTGAGCAACCAACCGCTGTGTCACAGTCTCCTCCTAATGTTTTTAAAAAACTTCTTTCAGCTAACGCACATATTTCTGTACTAGTGTGGTTAATCTTTTTTAAAATTTTTTTAACATACTCGTCGTTTTCTCTGCATTGTACAGCAATAATCCCTTGTCCTGCGGTTGGAATAAATTCTTTTAAAGAAAATATTTGTTTAATATGATTTTCTAAATTTAATGTTTTTAAACCCGCTAAAGCTAAAATCGCACCATCATATTCTCCTCTTTCTATTTTTTTAATTCTTGTATCTACGTTACCTCTAATGCTTTCAACTTTGATGTCTTTATTTAAAAGTTTTATTTGAAGTTCTCGTCTCTTAGAACTTGAACCAATTTTACCTTCTTTTATGTCTGATATTTTATTAAAACTTTTTGAAACAAATGTTTCTCTCGCATCATTTCTTTCTAAGTAGGCATGAATAGTTAGACCTTTAGTTTCTTCTGAGTCCATATCTTTAAGAGAGTGAACTGCTATATCAATTTCTTTTTTAATTAATTTTTCTTCTATTTCTTTACAAAACAAATCTTTTCCACCAATTTCAGAAATTTTTTTATTCTGAAATAAATCTCCTGATGTTTTAATTTTTTTAATTATAATTCCTTTATCAATTCCTTGTACTTGACTTAAAATATTGCTCTTAACTTTATTGGCATAAGCCAAAGATAGTTTGCTGCCTCTGGCACCTATAGTAATTTTGTTGTCCATTTATAAATAAAGATTTATATTTTATAATATCTAATTTAATGAAAAAAAAACTTACTTTTTTAGGAATTGAAACAAGCTGTGACGAAACTGCTGCAGCAATAGTTCAGGAAAATGACGATAGCACTGCAAATGTATTATCAAATATCGTCTCTAGTCAAATTAAAGAGCATAAAAAATTTGGTGGGGTTGTCCCTGAAATAGCAGCAAGATCACATATTGAAAATATTGATTTTATTATTGAGAAAGCTCTTCAAAAAAGTAAAAAAAAAATTAAAGACTTAGATGGTATTGCTGCAACAGCTGGACCAGGTTTAGTAGTATGTTTGCATGTAGGTTTTAACATTGGAAAAAGTATTGCTGCTTTTGGAAATAAATTATTTTTTCCCATAAATCATTTGGAGGGACACGCACTTAGTCCTAGTATTGAAAATAAAATATCTTTTCCATATTTATTGCTTTTGGTTTCAGGTGGTCACTCTCAGTACTTAATTGTAAAAGGTGTAAATAATTATAAACAAATTGGTACCACAATTGATGACGCTGTAGGTGAAGCTTTTGATAAAACTGCAAAAATTTTAAATCTAGGATATCCTGGTGGACCTAACGTTGAAAAATTTTCCAAATTAGGGATAAAAGATAGTTTTATTTTACCCCAGCCAATTATAAACAGAGCAGGATGTAATTTATCCCTTGCTGGTCTGAAAACCGATGTACTAAGGAAATCAAAAAACTTAAAATCAAACAAAGAAAGATATAATCTAGCTGCATCATTTCAAGAAACTGTAAATAAAATTTTGAAGAAAAAAACAGAAGTAGCAATGAAACAGTTTAGAAATGAAATTACAGGTAAATCTTTAAAATATTTTGTAGTTGCGGGTGGAGTAGCTGCTAACGAAACAATTAGAAAAGGTTTAAAAGAAGTTTCATTAAAAATGAATTTTAAACCAATTTTCCCTTCCAAAGAATTTTGCGGTGATAATGCTGCTATGATTGCATGGGCTGGAATTCAGAGATTTAAAAAGAAGTTATTTAATAAGAAAAATGAGGCGGTAAAGTCTAGATGGCCTCTTGATGTTAAAGCACCTTTTTTAAAAGGTCCGGGTTTAAAATTTTAATGAATTATTGGTTATTAAAATCAGAACCTGATGTTTGGTCAATTGAACAACAAAAAGATGCTGGGAGTGAAGGTATAGCTTGGGATGGTGTAAGAAATTATCAAGCTGCAAATAATTTAAGATCTATGAAACTAGGAGATCTTTGCTTTTTCTATCATTCTAATATTGGCAAAGAAATTGTCGGAATAGTAGAAGTTATTAAAGAAGCTTTTCCAGATAAAACTGATAAGAAAAAAAAGTTTATTGCTGTTCAAGTCAGGTTTGTTCAAAAATTGAAATTTCCTGTTTCTTTGGTAAAAATTAAAAAAACCAAGGCTATTTCTCATTTACCGCTAATTAAACAAAGCCGATTATCGGTGATGCCTATAGACTATAAAAGCTGGAAAATTATTTGCAAGATGGGTAAAATAATTTAAATATTATATTTTGAGGATATATGGCAAAGAGAAGTAAAAAGAAAAAAAGAAAATCAAAATCTAAGAAAAAGAAAAGTTTTAAAAGAAAAAAGAAAAAAATTCTTAGAAAAAAGAAAAAGAGAATTTCGTCGAAAAAGAAGGGATCAAAACAAATAGAAGATTCCGATGGGAATATAGTCTTTAAAGTGCCTCCTGCTTGGGAAAAACAGGCTTATGTTAATCAATCCCAATATTCGAAAAAATATAAATTATCATTAAAAGATAACGAAGGTTTCTGGGCAAAAGAAGGAAAAAGAATTACTTGGATGAAACCATATACTAAAATTAAAGATGTAAAGTACAGCAAAGAGGATGTTAGTATTAAATGGTATTACGATGGTACATTAAACGCATCAGCGAATTGTATTGATAGACATTTAGAGAAAAAAGGAAATAAAACTGCAATTATATGGGTTGGTGATGACCCAAGCGATTCCAAAAAAATATCATATAAAGAACTTCATAAAAATGTTTGCAAAGCAGCAAACGGACTAAAAAGCATAGGGATTCAAAAAGGAGACAGGGTAACCATTTACCTTACTATGATACCCGAACTTGCTTACACTATGTTAGCATGTGCTAGGATCGGTGCTGTTCACTCAATTATATTTGGTGGATTTTCTCCAGACTCAATTGCTACAAGAATTAATGACTGCGAGTCAGATTACGTAATTACTGCAGACGAAGGTGTAAGGGGTGGAAAAATAATACCACTAAAAAAAATTGCTGACGAAGCTATGATGCAATGTCCAAATGTTAAAAAATGTGTAGTTGTAAAAAGAACAGGAAATTCTGTTGATTGGAACGATGATCGAGATATTTCTTATGATGATATTACAAAAGATGTATCTGATAAATGTGCAGCAGAAGAGATGAATGCAGAGGATCCGTTATTTATTCTTTATACCTCGGGATCTACTGGAAAACCAAAAGGTGTTTTACATACAACTGGTGGATACATGGTTTATGCTTCCATGACGCATCAGTATATTTTTGATTATAAAAATAAAGATATCTATTGGTGTACAGCTGACATCGGTTGGGTGACTGGACATAGTTACATCATTTATGGACCTTTAGCTAACGGTGCTACCACAATAATGTTTGAAGGAGTCCCTAATTATCCTGATAGTTCGAGATGGTGGCAAATAGTTGATAAATACAAAGTTAATATTTTTTATACCGCGCCAACAGCAATTCGTGCATTAATGCGCGAAGGAGACGATCCAGTCAAAAAAACAAGTCGAAAGTCATTAAAACTTTTAGGTACAGTTGGTGAACCAATAAATCCTGAGGCGTGGATGTGGTACTACAAAACAGTTGGTGAAAAAAAATGCCCAATAGTTGATACATGGTGGCAAACTGAGACAGGAGGGATTTTAATTTCTCCACAACCGGGAGCGATTAATTTAAAACCTGGATCAGCGACAAAACCTTTTTATGGCATCAAACCCGCGATAGTTGATGAATCTGGAAAAGTTTTAAAGGGAGCTTGCAAGGGTAGACTTTGTATGACTCAATCTTGGCCGGGACAAATGAGGACAGTTTATGGAGATCACAAAAGATTTATAGATACTTATTTTTCACAATTTGATGGAAAATATTTTACAGGCGATGGATGCAGAAGAGATAAAGACGGCTACTACTGGATTACAGGTAGAGTTGATGATGTAATAATAGTTTCTGGTCATAATTTAGGTACGGCTGAGATAGAAAGTGCTTTTGTTGCTCATAATAAAGTTGCCGAAGCTGCAGTTGTAGGATTTCCACATGAAATTAAAGGTAATGGACTTTATTGTTATATAACTTTAAACGCAGGTGAAAATCCTAGTGGTGAATTAGAAAGAGAACTTAAACTTTGGGTACGTAGGCAAATAGGTCCAATCGCAACACCAGACTATATTCAGTTTGCACCTGGATTACCAAAAACAAGGTCAGGAAAAATCATGAGACGTATTCTAAGAAAAATTGCCGCAAACGAACACCATGATCTTGGTGACACAACCACTCTTGCTGATCCATCTGTAGTGGAGTCTTTAATTGAAAATAGAAAAGAAAAATAGTTTTAATTTCCAGTGAAATTGTTAACTAGTTTTTTAAAATCTTTTTGAACATTGTTCCATTTTAAAAACACAGAATTTAAAACAATCTGTTTATCAAATTTTTTTAGTTCATCAGCTATGGGTGCCCATTTGTATAGGGCGAGGGCACTTTTTTCAAATGGGTTAGTATTATAATATGTTTCCCAATTGATACTAGTAAATCTTGAATTAAATTCTTTTGTTGCATTTTCATAAGCATCTAAATCCATACCACTAGCTTTTTCATTATTTAAAATTTCAAAAAAAATTTGGTTTGCCACATCAGTTTTCATAAATTTTTTTTCTTTATACAAGAACGAAAAGCAAAAAAATGTACAGTCAATTAAAGACACTACGTAAATTTGCCATTTCGCAATATTTATTGATTTTAAAAAATCTTTATCTTCGAACATTAGTACGTGCTTAGCCCCCATCCTAGTTTTTAAATAACCATACAAAGTCATTTGACTTACCTGAGCTGATTGCTCTTGTATAAATACTTTTACTTGTTCTACAGTTTTTATTTGCTTGTATTTTGAGAATATCCTTTTGATAGGAAACAGGTATTTTTCAAGGTCTTTAAGATTCAATTTCACGTTGTATTATTAAAATATCAGACTATTTTCCTTTATAAAAGGATAACATTTTGGGCTTTTAAAGCCATTTTTTGTCTTTTAATTAACGTCGATTTAAGTATGCTTCGCCAAATACTCTTAACAAAAAAAGGGAGGAAAGACATGTCAAACAAAGAATCACATTGGCAAAAGACCAAAAACCATATGTTTATTACATTGGCTATTTGGTTCTTTTTCTCAATAGTAATATTTATGTTCGGTGAGTCGGTAAATCAAGGATCGTTTCTTGGTTACCCATTAGCTTACTATATGTCAGCACAAGGATCACTTGCTGCTTTCGTAATTTTAATCTTTTGGTTTGCTAACAAACAGGAGAAAATCGACGACGAACACGGATATGGTGGTGAAAGGGAGGATGACTAATGTTTAAAGGTGGTTTTATACAAAACCTTCCCAAGATCTACGGATTATACACTGGAGGTTTCCTAGTATTCATCTTGTTGATGGCAGTACTAGAATCAGCTGGTGTTAGCGCAGCAAACATAGGTATTATGTTCGTAGCCTTTACGGTGCTTATCTACGCATTGATCGGTTACTTATCTAGAACTATTCAAGTTGACGCTTACTACGTAGCGGGAAGACAAGTACCAACAGTATTTAATGGAATGGCGACAGCAGCTGACTGGATGTCAGGTGCATCGTTCGTTGCAATGGCTGGTGGTATTTATTTTGGTGGCTATACTTACATGGCATTCTTAGTTGGATGGACTGGTGGATACGTATTAGTATCAACTCTTCTAGCACCATATTTAAGAAAATTTGGTTGTTATACTGTGCCAGACTTTATTGGAACTAGATACGGCGGAAATCTTCCAAGATTTTGCGCAACTTTAGTTCTAGTATTAGCTTCGTTCACTTACGTGACTGCACAAATTAATGCTACTGGAACAATCGCTTCAAGAGCTTTACAAATTCCATTTGAACTTGGAGTTTGGGTTGGTTTAGCAAGTATTTTAATGTGCTCAATGTTAGGTGGAATGAGAGCAGTAACATGGACACAGGTAGCACAATATATCGTGTTAATTGTAGCGTACCTAATACCGGTATTCTGGATGGGAAGTAAGTTAGGAAATCCTTTCCCACACTTTATGCTTGGTGATGAAGTACAACGTTTAGCTGAACTCGAAAGTCAGTATGGGTTAACTAAGAACACAGGGGCTGCTATTAAAGAAGCTGGTGTTCCTGGTGGATTAAAATATATTTCTAATCCACACTCTGCTGTACCTGCGGGTGGAATGGCTGTATGGAAATACTTATCGCTTGCGATCTGTATGATGGTTGGAACTGCATCGTTACCTCATATATTAATGAGATACTTTACAACTCCTTCTGTTAAATCAGCGAGAAAATCAGTGGCTTGGTCACTGTTCTTTATCTTCTTGCTTTATTTCTCTGCGCCTATGCTAGCAACACTATCTAAACTTCAGTTGATGGATCCAAACTTGCCTACTGCGATCATTGGTAAATCGATCTCAGAGGTTCAAAGTATACAATGGGTTCAAAACTGGTCTGCAGTAAAACAAGTATTTATTGCTGACTTCAACGGTGATGGAATATTACAGTTGAACGAATGGTTTATGAGAGGTGACGTAGTAGTATTAGCGACTCCTGAAGTTGCTGGTTTACCTTACGTTATTTCTGGATTAGTTGCTGCGGGTGGTATGGCTGCTGCCATGTCAACTGCCGATGGATTAGTTTTAGCGATATCAAACTGTTTATCACACGATATCTACTACAAAATAATCGATCCGAAAGCAGACGTTAGAAAACGGCTAATTGTTGCGCGTGTACTTCTAGTAGTGATAGGTGCTCTTGCTGCTTACATCTCTTCAATGAGATTAACAAGCATTCTAGGAGCAGTAGCTTGGGCATTCGACTTTGCGATGTCAGGCTTATTCTTCCCACTTGTACTTGGTGTATGGTGGAAAAGAGCTACTAAAGAAGGTGCGGTTGCAGGAATACTTGGAGGTCTAATCTCTGGTACGGCATATCTAATTTATGTTGGACCTAAGTTTATGGCTAACACTCCATGGCTTGGAATTGACCACTTAAGATTTGGTATCATAGGAGCATCAGTAAGCTTAGTTGCAATGGTTGTAGTAAGCTTAATGACTAAAGAACCTAGTGCTGCCGTTCAAAAGATGGTTGATGACGTTAGAATACCTAGCGGAAGAGCTATTCTTGGAAAACAACACTAAATAAAATTATTTATTATAAAAGGGGCGACTAGTTCGCCCCTTTTTTTTGCTTTAAGGTGATATTTCCACATGCTACTTTAGACCATGCCACTTTGGGTATTAATATTAGATTATATTCTTGGAATAATTATGTGGACCTTAATTGGGAGATCAGCAATGAATATTTTCCAAAGAGAAGACTCAAATTTTTTCTTTATGAAAGCGTTTGTTAAACTTACCAATCCTATTATAAAATTATTCAGATTCATCACTCCAAGTTTTATAATACCTCTTTTTGTTCCATTATACGTTGCATGGTTTTTTTATATGTTTCGCTTTTACGCTATGCCATATATCCTTGGATACGATGTAATGGGCATGTTGTCATTCCCATTAGAAAGCGATATCGCTAAAGAAATTTATCGTTTATTTAATAGATAATTTAAATAAAATTGTCTAAAAACAGAATTTAAAAACTAAATATGCCAAGCAAAATTTACTCACTTATAATCTTTTTAACTCTTTTTTGGGTATGCTGTTTATATGTTGGTTTTAAGAATAATAAAAAAACCATTACCCCTGTAGACTTTTTTATTTTTGGAAGAAATTTACCTCCATGGGTCTATGTAATTGTTGCAACAGGTACAATATTTTCATGTTGGATATTCTTTATTCATCCTGGTCAAATTTTACTTAATGGGTTTCCCTACGCTGCAACTTCTCTTTCTGCAATAGGTGTTTCCTTAATTAGTTTACTTTTTTTAAAAAAACAATGGATGTTATCAAAAAAATTTGGATTTATTACTCCAGCAGAAATGATGGCAACTTATTTTAGAAGTGATTTAATAAGAATACTAATTGTAATTTTGGGTTTAGGCTTCGCAATACCATTTATTGCAATGCAACTTTCTTTGGCAGGGGTATTATTAAGTATAGTCACTGATAATATTATAGGTTCTGGTTCTGCGTCTCTATTGCTTGGTTCAGTTATTATAGTTTACTTAAGTTTAAGTGGAATAAGATCATTAATTTATATTGATACATTCAATTTCCTATTAACTATTTTTGGGATTATAGCTTTGGGTTTTGTTGCTTACGATTTAGTTGGTGGCTGGAATTTATTGAACGAAAGTTTGTCAAGAATTTCAAATGTAAAAGAAAAATTATTCAATGTTAGTGAAAGTTATAATGCTTACTTATCAGTTCCTGGAACTATAAAGATGGTTGAAATAATAAAAGGAAGTTCCTCATATAGTGGGATTTGGACCAGCTCAATGATTCTAACTTTTACCATAGCAATTTCTGGGATAGTTATGTCACCAAGTTTTTCTATGCTTGTTTTTTCAAATCGAGAAGCAAAAACCTTTGGAACACAACAAGTTTGGTTTTCATCTTTTTTAATTGGTTTCATTTTAATTTTTTTCACACTAGCAATTGGGGTAGGGTCAATTTTTTTAGGATCAAATGATGTTATTAACCAAACGGGAAATAATATTTCAAACATTCTTCCAAATAATATTTCACCAAACAATCTAGAAGGTCTAGTGCCACATTTATTAAACGTGATAGGGGAATATTCTCCCCTATTTTTTGGGCTATTATTGGTTTGTGGAATTGCAGCAGTACAATCTGCAAGTATAATTTATTTAAGTACAGGAGCTCTTTTAACTAGAGATATATTAAAGAAATTTTTCATACCAAACATGAATAATAACGAACAAATTTTTGCGTTTAGAATAATTTTAATGATTGTATTTATTTTTGCATTAACATTGTCAATACAGAGTTCAGGATCAATTTTAGATCTGGGTAGTTTTGCTTTAAGTATTGCATGCCAAATGTTTGTTCCATTAATAGCAATATGTTATTTTCCTTGGTTAACAAAAAACGGTGTAGCTCTTGGAATAGTAGTTGGAATTATTACTGTTTTTTTTACTGAACATATTGGTCAGGTAATGTTTGGTAATTTAATTAGTTGGGAAAAATGGCCCCTTACAATTCATTCTGGTTTCTGGGGAATTTTATTTAATTTTATTTCAGCTATCTCTATTTCGTTTATAACTCAAGAAACTAAAGAAAATAATTATAAAAATAAAGTTCATGAGTTTTTTAATGATCATAAAAATTTTTCAATAAGTAGGAGAAGTCTAAAACCAAGTGCGTGGATTGTAACTGTAACTTGGATATTTTTTTCATTGGGCCCTGGTTTGATAATAGGAAACAACATGTTTGGTAACCCGAACAATGTTGAAAGTTGGGCTTTTGGAATACCATCAATATGGGTATGGCAAATTATCTTTTGGTTACTTGGTATAATATTAGTATGGTTTTTAGCTTTCAAAATGGGTATGTCTGCCGCTCCAGATAAAAACATTGTTTCCCAGTCTGAGGATATTGGTAGTAGAAGTTAAAAAAGAGAAATTTTTTTTGACATAAAAAAAATTAAAACTATAAATAAATAATAATGACAAGTTCAATCAAAATTTCTCCATCTATTCTCTCTGCAGATTTTAGTAAATTAGGTGAGGAAATTGTTTCTTTAGATAAAGCAGGCGCAGACTATATTCATGTAGACGTTATGGATGGACATTTTGTACCTAATCTTACTATTGGTCCTGAGGTTGTAAAAAAATTAAGGCCTTTTACAAAAAAAACTTTTGACGTCCATCTAATGATATCTCCGGTTGATAACTATATAAAATCATTTTCGGAGGCTGGTTCAGATATAATTACCTTTCATCCAGAAGCAACAAATAATACAGCTCACACAATTGGTTTAATTAAAAAATATAAAAAAAAAGTTGGAGTATCCTTAAAACCCAAATCACATATAAACTTAATTGAAAAATATATTAATGAAATTGATTTGATTTTAATTATGAGTGTGGAACCAGGTTTTGGAGGACAGAAGTTTATGCCAGAAGTTCTTGATAAAGTAAAAAACTTGAAAAAAATTATATCAGAGAGAAATTTAAAAATAGATATTGAAATTGACGGTGGGATAAATTTTAATAATTCAAAACAAGTAAAAGATGCAGGGGCTAATATATTAGTCTCAGGTTCTACTATTTTTAATGAAAATAACGGGGACTTAAAAAAAAATATTGGATTACTTCGTTCTAGTTAATTAATGTTAGATCTCAAAAGTATCTATCTTTACTTCTTATCTGCTAAAAAGATTACAACTAAAACAATAAGAAGATTTTTTTTTTCAACTTCGTTTTATAACAAGCGTTTGTTAACAGAAAGTCCATCAAGATTTTTTTTCTACCCCAATCCGTACCTTTTATCACCTTTCTTGAATCATAAAGATACCCTTTTGAAAATTTCAAAATTTGAAGCCAATTATTTCTGGAGTAAATCAAAAAATGAAAGTGATATAAAAAATTTACATAGCTTCTTATGGTTAAATCTTGTTGATAGAAAAAACGATAAGGAGTCAATGAAAAAAATTATTAATGATTGGATAAAAAACTACGGAAATTATAAAAAAGAAGTATGGGATGAGAATATCTTGAGTAAAAGAATTATTGCGTGGATCTCAAATGCAGATTTATTTTTAGATAAAAAGGAAGATAAATTTCATAAATTTTTTACAATGTATCTGATAAAACAAGTTAATTTTTTAAAAAAAAACCTAAACATAATTTCATACGATACAACCAGAATATCATGTTTGGCTTCTATTATATTATCAGGTTTAGTTTTTAAAGAATATTATATTAATTATAATTTTGGCATAAAAGAGTTAAAAAAAATTATAGATAGTTTTTTTGATAAGAATGGTTTTCCAAAAAATAGAAATGCAGAAAATCTTATATTTTTTTTACAATATTTTATAATAATAAAAGAATGGATACAAAATGCACAGGAAGTAGTACCTGAGTATTTAAATGATATTATCGATAAAAATCTAATTTGTTTAAATTCTTTAAAAAATGATAGTAAAAACTTACCTCTCTTTAACGGTACAACTGAGAAAAATTTAGACAGTTTCTTGATATATTTGTCAAAATTAAATTATGTTTTTAATAAAAAATTAAAATTTGTTGGTCAAATTCAAATTATAAAAAATAAGAAAAACACACTATATTTTGACTCTGGCGAACCTCCAGTATATGAATATTCAAAAGATTATCAGTCAGGCCCGCTTTCTTTCGAATATTTTTATGAAAGTAACAAAATAATTACTAATTGTGGTTACGGAAGAAGGATATCAAAAAAAACTCAGCTTATAAGTAAATTTACCTCAGCGCAGTCGACCTTGTGTCTAAATGATACATCTGTAGTTAAGTTTCAAAGGAATAATTTAATAAATAAAACTTTTGGATCAACTATAAGCGATGGTTTTAAAATTTACGATATCGCACGCGAGGAAAGTAAAAATGATACATTTGTTGCAGCAACACACAATGCTTACTTAAGTAAATATGGGTATTTGCATAGAAGAGAAATTAAAGTTCTAAAAAAAAATGGTGATGTGACTGGGGTAGATACTCTAATAAAAAAAAAGAATGTACCACAAGGATTAAAATTTAGTATAAGATTTCACATATATCCTGGCATATCCGCAATCAAAACTATAAGTGGACAAAGTATACTTTTGCAGATGAACCAAAAAAATCTTGGATACTGGTATCCGAAAACCATAATTTAGAAATAGAGAGTGGATTATTTATGGGTAGAAATAGAATAGTAAATAATGATTGTGCGGTTATTTATGGTAATACTAATCAACAAGACACATGTATAAAATGGGAGCTTAAAAGATCAATTTAAAGAATTATGCTGCGAAAAATAAAAAATGCATTGATTTCGGTATCTGACAAATCTGATTTAGAAAAAATATTGTTCTATTTAAAAAAAAACAAAATTAATATTATTAGCTCTGGGGGAACATTCAAAAAAATCATTGAACTTGGATATAATTGTACGGAAGTTTCAAAATTTACAAAGTTTAAAGAAATGCTTGATGGAAGAGTTAAAACCCTACACCCTAAAATTCATGCTGGAATATTGAACAATAGGTCAAATAAAAAGCATCAAGGCCAGATGAAAAAAAACAAATTTAAAAATATAGATTTAATTGTTGTAAATTTTTATCCATTTCAAGAAACTATTACTAAAAATAAAAATAAAAATAGAATTATTGAAAATATTGATATTGGTGGACCTACAATGGTGAGGGCTGCTGCTAAAAATTTTAAGGATGTGACGATTATTACTGATAAAAATGATTATATATTATTAATTAATCAATTAGAAAAAAACAAAGGCTCTACGGATTTGAAATTTAGAGAATACATGGCGAGTAAAGCTTTTGGGTTAACCGCTTATTACGACTCAATAATTTCGAATTGGTTTAATAAAGAATTGAATATAAAATTTCCAGATAAAATAACTGTACCTGGAAAAAAATTAGCCGAATTAAGGTATGGGGAAAATCCTCATCAGAAAAGTAGTATTTACTCAAATAAATTTAGTGAGAAAGAAATTGGTTTTAAGAAAGTAGCAGGTAAAAATTTAAGCTACAATAATTACAATGATGTGTTTTCAGGTCTAGAAATTTTGAGCTCACTAAAAGAAACAGGCACAGTTATTATCAAACACGCAAATCCATCAGGAGTATCAGTAAATTCGTCACCGCTTAAATCTTTCCAAGATGCTTTGTCATGCGACCCTGTAAGTGCATTTGGAGGAGTAGTGGCTTGTAATTTTAAAATAAATAAGAATATTGCTCGGGAGATTTCTAAAACTTTTTTTGAGGTAATTTTAGCAAAAAGTTTTGATAGAGAAGCTTTAAGAATTTTTCGATCAAGAAAAAATTTGATCTTGATCGATATATCAAAATTTAAATTAAATTCTGATATTCAGATCAAATATTTTAGTAATTCTTTATTAATTCAAGACCAAAATTTAGAGATATTTAATTATAAAAAGTTAAAATTTGTTACAAAATTAAAACCTTCTAAAAAAGAGATAAAGTTAGCAGAATTTGCTATGAATGTTTGTAAATTCGTTAAATCAAATTCTATAGTTGTTACTAAAGATTTTTCAACAATAGGTATTGGAGCAGGACAGCCGAGTAGAGTTGATAGTTGTAAAATTGCAGTAGGAAAAGCTAAAACATTTCAGCCTAAAAAAATAAAAAATTCAATAGCCGCATCAGATGCTTTTTTCCCTTTCCCTGATGGTATAAAAAAATTAATTAAATCTGGTGTTAAATTGATTATTCAACCTGGTGGATCAATAAGAGATAAAGAGTCAATTAAAGTTGCTGATAAAGCAAAAGTTAAAATGATTTTTACGGGAACTAGACACTTTAATCATTAGGAAATTCTATCTACTTTAGCCGCAAGAACAAAATCGCTTTCATGTAACCCTTTGATAGCGTGAGTAAATATTTTTATTTTTGCATAACCCCACCCAAACCAAATATCTGGGTGATGTCCCTCTTTTTCAGCTATTTGACCTACTTTATTTACAAAGTTTTGGCTTTCTAAAAAGTTTTTGAACTTAAACTCTTTTAATAAGTAGTAGGTTTTTTTATCGTCAGATTTAACATCCCATCCATCAACCTTTTTAAGATATTTGTGTATTTCATTGATATTAAAACTTGGTATACCTCCCTCGCATGGTATACATTTTTTATCTGCTAAATCACTCATAATTTTTTCATGGAGCGGGAGAAGGGAATTGAACCCTCGGCCTAAACGTTGGCAACGTTTCGCTCTACCACTGAGCTACTCCCGCAACAAAAACAGTATATTACAAAAATTTTCTAAACGTCAATATTAATAAACTATTTTTTTTTTAACACAATAAATATGTTAAAAGTACAATACTCTTCTAAAAAATTTATTTTACTTAAAATTTTAAAAGGAATTGCTAACTTATTTGATGTACAATTTGTCTTGAAGAAGACAATTTCAAACTCTGAATTATTAAAAATTTCTCTATACTTCTTTAAAGAGTAAGTATTCAAACCTAGTTGCTCTATAGATTTAATTTTATTTTCTCTATTTCTGTTCGCATTATTTATTAAAAATTTATTAGGAAGTATAAGATGAAACCAAGGTAAAATTGCTCTGGTATAACCGTGATCACCGTTGAAAAAATTATAGAGTGGCCCAAAACCCGCGAAGACTAATCCATTTTTATTTAACAATTTATTCATCGAATTTAAAACTTCAGTTAAATTTAATGTATGTTCAAATACTTCTTTTGAAATTATATAATCAAATTTTAGATTGGTTTCCCAATCATTAATATTTTCATGTAAAAAGTTAATTTTATCTTTGTGTTGCTGAAAATTAGTATTTAAATTTTTTTTGGCAAAATTTATATAATGAGGGTTTGTGTCAATAGCCACTATTTTTTTAGGGTTCTCATTTGCTAGATATAAAGAAAAAGCACCTCTACCACAACCAAACTCGAGGATATTTTTGTCTTTGAAGTTGGGTTTATTAGGAAATCTTGGGAAGAAATTTTTTATACTTTTCTGTTGCTCTTTGTAATCTTGTTTACCTTCATCCATCTATTTTAGTTAGGCTTATTCATCGATATAAAAAAATCTGCATTATTCTTAGTATTTTTAAGCTTAGAAATTAAAAATTCTATACCATCCATTGTGCCCATAGGGCTTATAATTCTTCTTAGAACATTCATTTTCGTAAGATCTTCCTTTTTAAATAACAATTCTTCTCTTCTAGTGCCAGATCTTGTTACATCAACGGCTGGATAAATTCTTTTATCAGCGACTTTTCTGTCTAATATTAATTCAGAATTACCTGTACCTTTAAATTCTTCAAATATTACCTCGTCCATTCTACTGCCTGTGTCAACTAAAGCGGTAGAAATAATAGTCAATGAACCACCTTGTTCAACATTTCTAGCTGCACCAAAAAATCTTTTTGGTCTCTGTAATGCATTTGCATCAACACCACCTGTCAACACTTTTCCAGAACTTGGAACAACTGCGTTATATGCTCTTCCAAGTCTTGTAATTGAGTCTAACAATATTACTACGTCTTTTTTATGCTCAACTAATCTTTTTGCTTTTTCTATTACCATTTCAGCTACAGCAACATGTCTTGATGCAGGCTCATCAAAGGTTGAACTTATAACCTCCCCTTTAACTGTTCGCTGCATATCAGTTACTTCCTCGGGTCTTTCGTCAATTAATAAGACCATTAAATAACATTCTGGATGATTAGCAGCTAATGAATGGGCAATATTTTGGAGGATAATTGTTTTTCCTGCTTTTGGAGGTGAAATAATTAATGATCGTTGTCCTTTTCCGATCGGACTTACTAAATCAATCAATCTAGCGGTTTGATCAGGTTTTTTTTCAGCTACGTTTTTCTCAATTTCCATTTTTAATTGTTGATTTGGGTAAAGTGGAGTCAAATTATCAAATGCAATTTTATTTCTTCCCTTGTCTGGGTTTTCAAAATTTATTTGATTAACTTTTAGCAAAGCAAAATACCTTTCTGAGTCTTTAGGCGCTCGTATTTCTCCTACTACTGAGTCACCAGTACGCAATCCAAATCTTCTAATTTGACTTGGACTAACATATATGTCATCTGGTCCTGGAAGATAATTCGACTCAATTGCTCTTAAAAAACCGAAACCATCTTGGAGAACTTCTAGTACACCACCTCCCGTTATTTGTTCATTTTTTTCAGCAAGCTTTTTTAATATAGAAAATAAAATTTCTTGTTTCCTTAATGTGCTTGGATTTTCAATACCAAGTTTTTCAGCTTGAGAAATAAGCTCGGAAGGCGTTTTCTTTTTAAGTTCTTGTAAATCCATAATGATTGTTTGATAAGGTAAGTAATTTAATATATTAAATATTGGTAATTATTTCAAGTCTAAATAGGCTTAAAAACAACTAAAAATATAATAACAATAAGCAGAACGGTAGGAACCTCATTAATTACTCTGAAGAATTTAGATGAACGTTCATTTCTGTCTAAACTAAATTTATTAAGGCAATTAAATAGAAAAAAATGATAAAATGTTAGTAATAAAACTAATACAATTTTAGCAACAAGCCAGAATTCGCTGAAAGACCGAATCCCAATGGAGTGTATTAAGATAAGACCAAATAACCAAGATAAAATCATAGCAGGATTCATAATGTAAACGAATAATCTTCTTTCCATTATTTTAAATATGGTTTTAACATCATCACTTTTGGTCTCTGCATGATATACAAATATTCTTGGCAAATATAATAAACCAGCCATCCAAGAAATGATCGCAATAAGATGTAATGCTTTAAATAATAAATAAAAATTCATTTTTAAATAAATTTTTTCGCTAAATGTTGTAGTAAATTTATATGATCATCATTATCATTTAAACAAGGCACAACATCAAAATTTATGCCGCCACTTTTTATAAAACTTTCTTTACCTTGCATCGAAATTTCTTCTAATGTTTCTACACAATCCGAAGAAAAGCCAGGACAAATTACTAAAACATTTTTTTTTCCCTCTGTAGGTAAATTTTCTAAGGTTTTATCAGTATAAGGTTGCAGCCATTCTTGAGGCCCAAATCTTGATTGAAACGTAGTTTGTATAGGTATTTGTTTAAATTGCTCAGATAGCAATCTCGTAGTTTTCTGACAATAACAGTGGTAAGGATCTCCTTTGTCAAAATATTTCTTAGGTATTCCATGATAAGAAGCGACGATAGTATCTGGCTTCCAATTTAATTCTGATAATTTTTTTTCAAGACTGTTTTTTAATGCTTCTATATATAAAGGTTCAGACTCATAATGTGGTATTATTTGTAGACTTGGCTGCCATCTCATATCCATTAAAGTTCTATAAACTTCATCACATACAGTTGCTGTAGTAGCTGCAGCGTACTGAGGGTATAAAGGCAAGATAACAATATTTTCACATCCAGATTTTTGTAGACTTTTCATTTTACTCTTTATACTTGGATTTCCATATCTCATAGCAAAGTCTATAATAATATTTTTTTCCTTTATTTTCTCAGATAACTTTTTTGTTTGCATAATTGTATAATATCTAAGCGGCGACATATTCTCTTTTTTCATCCAAATTTCTTTATATGCCTTTGCTGTTTTTGATGGACGAAAATTAAGAATAAATAAATTAAGTATTATTTGCCAAAGAATAGGATTTACCTCTATGACTCTTCTGTCAGACAAAAATTCCTTAAGATATTTTCTTATATCAAGCCATTTAGTTGAATCCGGAGTTCCAAGATTTACCAACAATAATCCTGTTTTTCCAAATTTTATATCTGGATGGTCTTTATTCATTTATATTTTCTCACTAAGCTTGTTACAAATTTTATTATTTCAGGTTTAGTTTCTGGCAAAACCCCGTGTCCAAGGTTAAAAATATAAGGTTGCTCACGGAATATATCTAAATATTTTCTTACTTCTTTTTCTATTTCTTCTTTATTTTTTAATAAGATTTTAGGATCCAATCCTCCTTGAATTACAGATGTTTTGATATTTTTTTTTATCCAATTTGGATCAACCTCGTAATCAATACTTATGCAGTCTGGTTTTACTGAAGAACAAAAATCTCCATAGTTTTTGTCGATACCTCTGGGAAAGCAAATCACTGGAATGTTGAGTTCTTTAACAAACTCCACAATTTTTTTAGTTGGTTCATAACAATAATCTTTTAGCTGATTTTCTGGAAGTAGACCTGCCCAAGAATCAAAAATCTGTATTATATTAGCACCTGCATCAACCTGGTTTTTGATATGAACGCATATAATTTCTTCTAACTTTTTATATAATTTTTTTGTAAGAGCATTGTTTTTGGTTATTTCGTTAAAATTAAAATTTTTTTTTGGTGATTGTTTGTTGACCATGTATAAAAATAATGTCCAAGGAGCTCCTACGAAACCTATTAAGCTTTTTTTTCCTATTTCTTTTTTTACTTTTTTTATTGTTTCGTAGACTGGTTTAAGATTTTTAGTAAATGTTTTATTGTCTACTTTAGTTAAAATATCTATTTGGAGTTCATCTAATCGTGGGCCGTAACCTTTTTTAAAACTTACATTTTGACCTAAACCATAAGGGATCATGAGAATGTCGGAGAAGATTATTGCTGCATCTAAATCAAATCTTTTAATTGGTTGTATTGTAATTTCTTTAGCTAAATCACTGTTCAAGCAAAGCTTAACAAAATCAGTATTTTGTTTTCTTATTTTCATAAACTCAGGTAAATATCTTCCGGCTTGCCTCATAAACCAGATTGGGGTATCCCCAATTTTCTTGTTATTTATACAATCCAGCAGCCTGTTCATAATAATTAATAATATAGTTATAAAATATATTTAATGTAATAGGTCATGTTAGTTAGTAAAATAGGGATATTTATCATTTTATCTACACTGACTTTTGATAAAGAAATAAGCTATAGGGCAATTATCTACACATTATCAACATTGTGAATCAAGAGATATTAAATTATTAACATAAAAATGATTGTATAGAATTTGTTAATTGCTGTTATTAAATTAATTTTTTTTCTAAATTACTGTTAATATCCTCTATTTATACTAATATTACTCACAACGCATAATGAATAACAAATATCAAATATTTCTCATATCTGATTCAACGGGTGAAACCTTAGATAGAATTTTTTTAGCCTTACAATCACAATTTACAAATTTTGATTACGATAAAAAAGAATTTGTTTTTATAAGAACAGAGCAACAGATTGGAAAAATTATAAAAGAATGTAAGGAGAAAAACAATTCTATTATTTTATACACAATTGTCGATACCAATCTTGCTAAACACCTTGCAGCTCAGAGTTTAAAAAATAACATTCCATGTTTTGGTGTTTTAGGAAATCTAATCTTAAGTTTTTCTAAATTACTCAATCAAAAAGCTACACACAAACCTAGCGCTCAATATGTGCTTGATGAAGATTATTATAAAAGAATTGAAGCTATTCAATTCACAATGACACATGATGATGGGAAGAAAAATGAGGATATAAGTAAAGCAGACATAATTTTATTAGGTGTCAGCAGAACCAGTAAAACACCGACCTCGATCTATCTTGCTAACAGAGGTTATAAAACATTAAATATTCCTTTAGTTTTAGATCAAAAAATTCCAGACATCCTTAAAAGCAATGAAAACAAGCTGTGTGTTATTGGCCTAACGGCAGATCCGGAAAGGTTATCAGAGATAAGAAAGACCAGAGCTAATACTAATAGCAATATTGATTTAAAACTTTACACAAGTGTCGAAAAGATAAGAGAAGAAGTAGATAACTCTAAATTAATGTTTAAAAAATTTAGTTGGCCCACTATAGATGTAACTCGAAGATCTGTTGAAGAGACTGCTGCTTCTATTATTAAAATTTATGAAATACAAAAAAACAAATGAGAATAATATTGGCTTCTAAAAGTGGTGTAAGAAAAGAAATCTTGAAAAAAAACAAGATAGATTGTGATGTAGAATCTTCTAATGTTGATGAGGATGAAGTTAAGGCTGCGATGTTGAATGAAAATGCAACACCTACACTTATTTCAAAAAATCTGGCAGAATTAAAGGCCAACAAAGTAAGCAATAAAAACCCTGACAGAATAGTCTTGGGAGCTGACAGTGTTATTGATTTCGAAGGAGAGTTAATATCTAAACCAAAATCAAGACAAGAAGCACTTGAAATACTCATTAAACTAAATGGAAAAAAACATCAGTTAATAAGTTCAGTTTGTATATCTAAAAACGGAGCAATGATTTGGAACTATACAGATGCTTCTTCTCTTACTATGAAAGAACTTAATTTGGACCAAATTAGATCTTATTTAAAAAAGGTAGACGATGAAAAATTATATGCTTATGGGGTTTATCAAATTGAATCTGGAGGAAAAGATTTATTTTTAAAAATTGATGGAGAAGAGGACTCGATTATGGGACTTCCAATTAAAAAAATAAAGGAGTATTTAAATAATTTAAAATGGTAATTTTAATTTGGCTTGTAGTCTGTATTATTTTTTATTTGGTACAAAAAATTCTTGGTGACTCTGGTCACGCATTGGAACTTTTTGCTTTATTAACAGCATTGGCACTTTTTTTTATCAATAGATTAAGCAGGAAAGAAAAAAAATGAAAAAATATATGGTAATAGGAAATCCAATAGAGCATTCGTTATCACCATTACTACATAATTTTTGGATTAAAAAGTATGGCATAAACGCTATCTATGAAAAAAAAGTCTTAGAAAAAAATGATATTGAAAAAACTTTAAATGATATAAGAGAAAACAAGACAGAAGGTATAAATGTTACAGTGCCCTTCAAAAAAGAGGTAATTCCTTTTTTAGACCATTTATCTGATACTGCACAAAAGTCTCAATCAGTTAACACCATTTTCAAAAGACAAAACAAGTTGGTTGGTGACAACACTGATGTTTACGGTTTTTCGGAAGCAATAAAACTAACCAATTTCAATCTAAAAAATAAAAAAGCACTAATTTTAGGTGCTGGGGGTGTAGTTCCCTCAATCGTATTGGCATTAAAAAATATGGGAATTTTAGAAATAGTATTATCTAACCGGACAAAATCAAAGGCAGAGAGTTTAGAAAAAAGTTTCCCCTTCTTAAAAGTAATAAATTGGGGGGAATCCATAAAATCTGATTTAATAATAAATGCCACAAGTATAGGCATAAAGAAAAACGAGCAGATTAAATTAGATTACACCAAACTAGATGGTCAGTTATTTTATGACGTAATTTATAATCCTCCTGAAACAAAATTCTTACAACAAGCAAAAAAAATCGGAAAGAAAATTGAAAATGGTAAAAGCATGTTTATTTATCAAGCATTGAAAGCATTTGAGATATGGCACGGCATAAGACCAGAAATCAATGCAGAGGTCAGTAATTTAATCAAATGATGAAAATAGGAATTACTGGTTCATTGGCGTCCGGAAAGTCGACAGTAGCTAAAATAATTGCATCTAAGAAATATCCACTTTTTGATGCTGACAAAGCTGTAAAGAAAATTTATCAAACAAATTCTTTTAAAACAAAAATTTTTAAAAAATTCAAACTCAAAAGTAAAAAAAACATAAAAAATAATATCAAAAAAATTGTATCCAAGAATGAAAAGTTTCTTAAAGATATAGAAAAAATAGTCCATCCCATCGTAAGAAAGCAAATAAGAAGTTTTATAAAAATTAACAAGAAAAAAAAATTTATTATTTTTGAAATACCACTTCTCATTGAAAGCAAATTAATGAAAAATTACGATAAGATTATACTTGTTAACTCAAGAAGAGATATAAGGTTAAAAAGATATCTAAAAAGAGGTGATAATAAGAAGATATTTAACCTTTTAAACAATAGACAACTTTCACCTGCAAAAAAAATTAAACTTTGTGATTACGTTATCAACAATAATGGATCTTTAAAACTTTTAAAAACAAATATTAAAAATATAATGACTAAGTTATGAATGAAATCTTTTTAGATACAGAAACCACTGGTTTATTTTCTAAAGATGGTGATCGAATTTTAGAGATTGCTTGTATTGAAACAAAAGATCTGATCCCAACAAACAAAATTTTCCACAAACTTATAAACCCAGAAAGAAAAGTCTCACAAGAAGCTTTTAAGGTTCATGGTTTTTCCAATGACTTCTTGCAAGATAAACCAAAATTTGAGGAGATAGCTGAGGAATTATTAGAATTTATCGATGGAAAAAAGTTAATAATTCATAATGCTCCTTTTGACATAGGATTTCTAAACAGTGAACTAAAAAAAATTAATAAGAAAGTTATAGATATAAAAAGAGTAGACGATACTTTGAGTTTAGCTCGATCGAAGTTTCCAGCTTCCTCGAACTCACTCGATAACCTTTGCAAACGTTTTAATATTGATATTTCAAGAAGAACTAAACATAATGCCCTTTTAGATTGCGAATTACTAAGAGAAGTTTATATAAATCTTGTTGGACAAAAAGAACCATCTTTATCATTCGGTATAAATGATAATTCTGAAGAAAATAAGACTTCAGCGAAAAGTAAAAGAAATCGGGAAAAAATTATCATTGAAATAGATCCCGAAGAGATAAAGAGGCACAATGATTTTTTGAAATTCAATTTAAAAAAGAACTTTTTTTAAGATTTTTTATTTTCGTAAAGTTTTTCAAAGTTAATTTCTTTTTGAAGATTAACGTTTTTAAATCCTGATTTCTCGAATAAATAACATAATGTTTCTCTAATTTCAGGGTAAATTGTTTTTGGCACCTCAACTAATATAATTTTCTCCATCTCCTTTTTTTCAAACTCTTTTTCAAAATTCACTAGAGAAGAAAAGCAAATAGAAATTGGTGTTAAACTTGTTTCTTTTTTAGATGCTAAATATAGTGTGGTATCCACCTCAATTACACTTTGATTTATCTTTTTACTTTTAATGTCAAAATTTACCAAAAAATTTTTTATATTTTTTTCCAAAAGAAAATAAGATTTTGCTCCTGCTATCTCAAACGATAAATCTTTTATATACTTTGAAACAATTTTATACGTCATCATGTCCTCTTTTTTTATCCTCTTTGATTATTTCACCTTCAATGTAGTTTTCATTTTTTTTACTCATATTTTTTTTTTTCAAAAAAGAGCCTATAATAATATTTCTTGTCCAAGGTATTAAAAGAAAAAATCCTAAAGCATCGGTAACAAATCCCGGGAATATCAATAAGCATGCCGCTAGAGCTATTGACGCACCAGAAACTATCTCGAATAAAGGTATTTCGTTCCTATACATGTTTAGGATTCCTGACCTAAGAGTACTCAGGCCCTGTGCCTTGGCAAAATATATTCCAATTATAGCCGTAAGGAATATTAATAAAATTGTATTAAATGCACCAATGTTTTGGCCAATTTTAATCATCACAAATATTTCAATTGTAGGAATACCAATTAAAAATAATAATATTGTGTTCATTTGTCCGTTTCCAAATTATATTAATAATGTATATTTATCAAACAATGAGTAATGAATTTGGATATTTGGATATAATACTTTTAGCTATGATCGCTGGTTTTATCATACTAAGATTAAGAAACATTCTTGGAAGAAGAACTGGACATCAGGATAAAGTCTATGGGGGCTTTTCTGAAAAAGATTTTGATAAGTTTAAAGAAAAAATAAAATCAAAAACAAAAAAACCTCAAACAGAATTTGACAAAGAACAAAGAAAAGAATTTTTAAAAGGAGCAGAAATAGCTTACGAAACTATCATCAATTCATTTGCTAAAGGGGATAAAAAAAGCTTAAAAGATTTGCTGACAAAAGAAATGAGACAAAATTTTGAAACTGCAATAGAAGAAAGAAATAAAAATAACATTAAATCTGAGTTAACATTTATAGGCGTAAAATCATCTGTTGTAGAAAATTTTGAAAAAACCACTACAGCATTATTTTTTACTGTAAAATTTGTAAGTGAAATAATTTCAGTAAAACGAGATAAAGATAATAATGTTATTGAAGGGGATCCAGATAAAATTAAAACAGTAATTGATAAGTGGAAGTTTACCCGTCCAACTTCAAGCATGAGCCCAAACTGGTATCTTGCTGAAATTAAAAATAGTTGAAAAAAAAATCAACATTATCTGAGAAAGATAAAAAAATTTGGGAAGATTATCTAAAAAATCCCTCAGACGTTAAAGATAAAGAAGAGTATGAAAGCGAAAAAAAGAAATTTTTAAGATATAAATTTGATCTTCACGGACTATCTATAGAAGAAGCAACCAAAAAAGTTTCAGAAATTATTGAAAATTGTTACGACAAAGGTGTTTCAGAAATATTACTCATCACTGGTCAGGGACATCATTCAAACTTAGAAAAAAATGTCTACGTTTCAAAGGACCATAGTACATTAAAAGGAACAATACCTGAGTTTATTAAAAACACCTCATCGCTATATTCAAAAATTGCTAAAATGGACAATGCATTACCAAGAGAGGGCGGTAAAGGCGCTTTAGTTATCCGATTGAAAAATTTTAAAGTATAAATTTTGATAAATCTGTATTTTTAACAAGATCACCCAAGTTTTTACTAACAAATTCTTTATTAACTTTTATAGTTTGTCCAGCTTTATCAGAGGCGGTAAAGCTCACCTCATCTAAAACCTTTTCTATAATTGTGTGTAATCTTCTTGCTCCAATATTTTCTACTGTTGCATTAATTTCGGTAGAAAGTTTTGCAAGCATATCTATGCCGTCATCAGAGAAATCAAGGTCAACGTCCTCAGTTTTCAATAAAGCCTTGTATTGTTTTATCAAACTATTATCTGGCTCTTTAAGTATTCGTTTAAAATCATCTTCTGTTAAAGCACTTAATTCTACTCTTATTGGTAAACGCCCTTGTAATTCTGGAAGTAAATCAGATGGCTTAGCTAATTGAAAAGCTCCAGAAGCAATAAACAATATATGATCTGTTTTGACTGGGCCGTATTTTGTATTAACGGTTGTTCCTTCTATTAGTGGAAGTAAATCTCTTTGCACACCCTCTCTGGATACATCTCCCCCAATTCTATCTCCTCTTGCTGAAACTTTATCAATTTCATCTAAAAATACGATACCGTTATTCTCAGTTGAGTCTTTTGCTTGCTTAATAATTTTATCTTGCTCTATCATCTTGTCAGACTCTTGCGCAATTAATATTTCATGCGACTCCTTTACAGTCATCTTCTTCTTCTTACCTTTTGGACTTCCAGATTTACCAAGTATTTCACCAATATTCACCATACCGATATTGGCACCAGGCATACCTGGAATTTCAAAACTAGGCATTCCAGACGAAGTATCGCTAACTTCGATCTCAATTTCATTTTTATCTAAATCGCCAGATCTTAATCTTTTCCTAAAACTTTCTCGTGTTGCCAAACTCGCTTTTTTACCTACTAGAGCATCCAATACTTTTTCCTCTGCAGCTAATTGAGCTTTTGCGTGGACTTCCTTTCTCCTTTTCTCCTTTTCCATAGCAATTGCTATTTCAATTAAATCTCTAATAATTTGTTCTACATCTTTTCCAACATAGCCTACTTCAGTAAAACGAGTTGCTTCAACTTTAATAAAAGGTGCTTGGGCTAGCTTTGATAGTCTCCTAGATATCTCTGTTTTACCAACGCCTGTTGGCCCAATCATCAAAATATTTTTCGGTAAAACTTCATCTTTCATATCTTCTGATAGAGCTTGTCTTCTCCATCTATTTCTTAATGCAACTGCGACTGCTCTTTTAGCTTGATGTTGTCCAATAACATATCTATCTAATTCTGAAACTATTTCTCGTGGAGATAATGCACTTACTTTAGAACTATCCTTATTTGAAAATTCTTTTACAATTTTTAGATTTGGTGCTTTTTGTGTCATAATTAAACTTTTTCTGTTGTAACATTACCATTTGTAAATACACAAATCTCTGATGCTACTTTTAATGATTTTTTTGCAATTTCTTCTGCTGACATGTCACTATCCATTAAAACTTTTGCAGCAGCAAGAGCATAATTGCCGCCAGAACCTATTCCAATTATACCGTCTTCTGGTTCTAAAACATCTCCTGTTCCTGAAATAATAAAACTTTTTTCCTTATCTGCTACAGCCATTAAAGCTTCAAGCCTTCTCAGATATTTGTCTGTCCGCCAGTCTTTAGCAAGTTCAACAGCTGCCCTTGTAAGATTACCAGCATGTTTTTCTAGCTTTGCTTCCAGTCTTTCAAAAAGAGTTAATGCATCAGCAGTTGATCCAGCAAAACCAGCTATCACATTTCTTTTCTCAATCTTTCTCACTTTTTTGGCTTTACTTTTAAGAACTGTATTTCCTAAGCTAACTTGTCCGTCGCCAGCTACAATAGTTTGATTTCCCTTCCTAATAAGGACTATTGTGGTTCCATGCCAATTTTGGTTTGTGCTCATAACTAATATGTAGCTACTGATTTTGAATCTTCAAGGTCCTGCGGTCATTTATTGATAAATGATAAATTACACTATATATCTAACTTAAATTTCTAATTTATGTCTAGAAAAGCTAAAATATTGAGAAAAACAAAAGAAACAAATATTTCCGTTGAAGTGAATTTAGACGGAAAGGGCAAATATCAAATAAAGACCAAAATAGGTTTCTTAGATCATATGCTAGAGCAACTTGCCAAGCATTCTCTCATTGATATGAAAATTAATGCTAAAGGTGATACTCATATCGATCTTCATCACACAACTGAAGACACAGGTATTGCTATCGGAGAGGCTATAAAAAAGGCAGCTGGAAACCGAAAAGGAATTAAAAGGTATGCTACTACAAACATCCCTATGGATGAAACGCTTACCCGTGTATCTTTGGATATATCAAATAGACCATATTTAATTTGGAATGTTGATCTTAAAGTGGAAAAACTTGGCGAAATGGATACCGAACTTTTTAAGGAATGGTTCCAAGCTTTCGCACAGTCTGCGGGCATAACCCTACACATAGAAAATATTTACGGTGAAAATAGTCATCATAAAATTGAGTCTTGCTTTAAAGCCCTAGCAAGATCTCTTAAAGAAGCTCTGGAAATTGATAAAAGAATTAAAAATTCAATACCATCTACTAAGGGCACTATTTAAAATAAATGAACGTCACTATTGTTGACTACCAATCGGGCAATATAAGCTCAGTCATCAACTCTTTTACAGAGGTCGCTGAAGGCAAAGTCAATATAGAAGTAACTTCAGATATAAAAAAAATAAAACATAGTGATAAGATAGTTTTACCTGGTCAAGGATCCTTCAAAAGCTGCGTAGACTCTCTTAACAGTATAAATGGACTTGTAGATACGCTGAAAGAATTTGCCATCGTCAAAAATAAACCACTACTTGGAATTTGTGTTGGATTGCAAATGTTTGCTGATATTGGTTATGAAGAAACAGAAACGAAAGGATTGGGATGGATTTCGGGAAAAGTTTCAAAACTAGATAATCAAAATGGAAAATTTAAACTTCCTCATATTGGCTGGAATGAAATTAATATAATCAAAGATAGTAAAATTTTTAAAAATATAAAAAATAATTCTCATATGTATTTTGTACATAGTTATGAATTTGTACCTGAAGATAAAAGTGTAATTTCAGCAACAACAGATTATTCATCTAATATTGTGTGCTCAGTTGAAAAAGAAAATATTTTTGGAACTCAATTTCATCCAGAAAAGAGTGATAAAACTGGTTTAAATCTAATTCAAAATTTTTTAAATTTATAATAATGAAAATATTTCCAGCAATAGATATTAAAGATAAAAAATGCGTAAGATTAATCAAAGGAGACTTTGAAAATAAAACTGAATATGAAACTTCACCGGTTGATCAAGCAGCAAAATATAAAGATCACGGCTTTAAAAACTTACACATTGTTGATTTAGATGGAGCTTTAACTGGTAAAACAGTCAATTTAGATATTATCCAAGAAATAGTGAGCAAATACGATTTAAAAATCGAAATAGGTGGTGGTGTTAGATCTCTTGATAGCATTAAACAATATATCGATGCTGGAGTAGAGAAAGTAATTTTGGGTAGTGGCGCGATTAAAAATAAAGAGTTTTTAAAAAACTCTTGTGAAAAGTTTAAAGGCCAAATTGCTTTAGGATTAGATGCGAAAGACGGAAATCTTTCTGTGTCGGGCTGGAAAGAAAATTTAAATGTTAAAACTATAGACTACCTTAAAGCAGTGAATGATTTTGGTGTTAGCAGAATAATTTATACAGACATTAATAGAGATGGAATGAAAACTAGCCCTAATTTTGATGAAACTGTAAAAATTGCAGAGTTCTCTAATTGTCCTGTTATTATTTCAGGGGGAGTTTCTTCAATAAATGATATTAAAAAAGCGAAAGATCTAAATAATAAAAAAATTGAGGGTATTATTGTTGGTAAAGCCATCTATGATGGTGATATTAAACTTGATGAGTTGGTTAAAGAGATAGAGTAAATAATGGTTGCAAAATTATCTACGATAAGAAGAAAAATTAGAAACGGAGAGAAGCTCGGTTTCTCTGAAAGAGCAAGAGCAGTAAATAAAGGCTTGTTACCAAGTAAAGCGAAAAAGAGGAGAAATGTTAAAAAATAGAATTATTCCATGTTTAGATGTTAAAAATGGAAGAGTTGTTAAAGGTATTAACTTTGTTGAATTAAAAGATGCTGGGGATCCAGTGGAACAAGCTAAGATTTATAGCGATGGTGGAGCTGATGAGATTTGTTTTTTAGATATTACTGCATCAAATGAAAATAGAGACACAATCATTGATATTGTTAAAAAAACTTCAAAGGAATGCTTTGTACCACTAACTGTTGGAGGTGGTGTAAGAACTATTCAAAACATTACCGATTTATTACTAGCTGGAGCAGATAAAGTTTCTATTAATACTGCAGCTGTAAAGAATGTGGGTTTTGTTAAAGAAGCCTCTAAAAAATTTGGATCCCAATGTATTGTTGTAGCGATTGATGCTAAGAATGTTTCTGATAATAAGTGGGAAGTTTTTACACACGGGGGAAGAAATAAAACTGGCATCGATGCTGTAGAATTTGCAAAGCAAGTAGAGTTTAACGGAGCTGGAGAAATTCTATTGACCTCAATGGATAAAGACGGAACTAAATCTGGTTATGATGTTGATTTATTGAAAGCAATTACAAAAAGTACAAATATTCCTGTTATTGCCTCTGGAGGTGTTGGAACATTGGATCATTTGTATGATGGTATAGTAAAAGGTGGGGCAAGTGCAGTTTTAGCTGCCTCCATATTTCACTACGGTGAATTTAAAATTAAAGATGCCAAAGAATATTTGAATTCTAAAAATGTATCAGTAAGGTTATAAGATGTTTGAAAACCTGGAACAACTAATAAAAATAATTAGGGAGAGAAAAAATTCTTCTCCTGATAAATCTTATACGAACAAACTTCTTAATGATAAAAACTTAAGTGTTTCAAAAGTAAAAGAAGAGATTGCTGAATTAATTGAGTCTGTAGAAAAAAATTCAAATAAAGTACATGAAGCCGCTGATGTCATTTATCATTTAATGGTTTATTTGGAGGCTAATAATATAAATATCGAAGATGTAATGGATGAACTAAAGAAAAGACAAAAATGAGTTACGATAAAAATAATATATTTGCAAAAATTCTTAGAGGTGAAATTCCTTGCAAGAAAGTTTACGAAAATGATCATGTTTTAGCTTTTCACGATATTAATCCTCAAAAAAAAATACATGTTTTAGTAATTCCAAAAGGTGAGTATGTTGACTTAAATGATTTTAATAATAAGGCTTCAGACAAAGAAATAGTAGAATTTAACAAAGCTATAACACATGTATCAAATTTATTAGGTGCAAAAGAAAAGGGTTATAGAACTTTAACAAACATTGGAAATGATGGTGGTCAAGAAGTTCCTCACTTACATTTTCATATTTTCGCAGGCGAAAATATAGGTAAAATGGTTTCTTAAATTATTAATTTTCATCTGGGATTAGAAAAAAATTTTTTTTAATAATAGAATTTTTTATTA
>CACGHX010000003.1 GCA_902573065.1 uncultured Pelagibacteraceae bacterium
AGTACTCAACTGGTCCAGTATCTCTTGGTTACCAAAAAGGTGTTGTAAGTGACTACACTGGTGGAGCTGAAGAAACTCAGTACACGAACCAATACTACGGTATTTCATACAAAGTTAGCGATGATCTATCTATTTCTTACAACGAAATGGAATCTAGAAAAAGAACTAACGGTACTGACATAGAACAAGATTTTGATTCAATATCAGTTTCTTATACTATGGGTGGAATGACAATAGGTATTGCTGATGCAGACGTTTCTAATGCTTCTTACACATCTGGAAGAGCGCAAGACGAAACTTCTATTTCATTATCTATAGCGTTTTAAGTAGTTAAAAATTATTTTTAAAAAAAGCCGGCAAATATTTGCCGGCTTTTTTTTTATCTTTCAACATTACGCAACCAGAAATATTTAGCATTCTTAATAATTTAAATCTTTTTTCGTTGATCCCTCCTAGGGCTAAAAATTTCTTTGAAAATTTTCTAGTTAATAGGTTAAATTTTAAAGTACCAAGGTGACCTTTTTTATTTTTGTGAGACGTCTCAAAAATTCTTGATAGAACAATATAGTCACACCCTTGTTCTATTTTTTCTTTAATTTCCTGAATGTTGTGAGCGCTACCTAAAAATTTGATATTTGGCTTTATCTTTTTTAAGTGCTTAAAAGGCTTTTTATTATATGCAGAAATGTAAAAATTACTAGAATTTAAAAAAAATAAAGTTCTAATATTATTTGGTACAAAAAGGCTAATATTTCTTCTTGTACAATTGTTATTAAATTTCTTTAACTCTTCATCTTTGTATTTTTCTATATTTCTTAGGATTAAAATTGCACCTGTTTTTTTTACATAATCTAGGTTAAGTTCATGTAATTTTTCAGTTATAAAAAAAATACTAAATTTATTAATAATCATGATTGATGAAACTATAAATAAGTTAAAAATAATACAAGAAAATTTAAAAAATTTAAGTAATACTAATGAACCCGATATAATCTGCGTTTCTAAAACTTTCCCCCTATCAAAGCTTGAGCCGTTAATAAAGTCTGGTCATTGCCACTTTGGGGAAAATAAAGTCCAAGAAGCTGAAAAAAAATGGTCCCAAATTTTGCAAACTAATAAAAATTTAAAGATTCATATGGTCGGTAAGTTACAATCAAATAAGGCAAAAAAAGCTATAAATATTTTTAGTTTTATCCACTCTTTAGACAATCCAAAGTTAGCAGATGTCTGTAGGAAAAGTGAGGAAGAATTAAACAAAAAAATATCTTATTTTATTCAGGTTAACATTGGAAATGAGTCTCAAAAATCTGGGGTACTAATGAAAGATGTGAAAAATTTTTTAAAATACTGCTCAGTAGAAAATAAATTAAATATAATAGGTTTAATGGTTCTTCCACCAAATGACGCTAATACAGAAAAATATTTTGAGGATATTTCTAAATTAAATTCTGAACTTGGTCTTAAAGATTTAAGTATGGGTATGTCTGCAGATTATAAAATTGCGGCAAAACATAAATCAACTTACCTGAGAATAGGTTCTGCTATCTTAGGGCAAAGAACTTAATAAATAAAAAGTTTTGTTTTTTTATTTATCAAGGGCAAAATTTTTAACAAATCCTTTTTTTTAATTGCTAAACACCCTTTAGTGGGACTAAAATTTTTTTCAGCTACATGTAAAAAAATTGCGCTTCCCATATTTTTTTGAACAGGATTTAAATTATAATTTATGACTAAGATTATGTCATAAATATTTTCTCTCAAATATAATTTCTCAGCAGAATTTTTAAACGGGAAATTAATAAGGCTATTATAAAACTTAGATCTTGGATCATCACACCATCCAAAGCTTTTCTTAATTTTTATCTTTCTGATCCCAGTACGAAAATACTTGATTTTATCGGATCTATACAAAACAAATTTAAAACTAAAAATACCCCTTGGTGTTTTAAGATCCCCCTCAGTTTTTTTCTTTGTTAAACCCCTTTTACCTATCGAGCATTTTATCTTATAATCTTTAACATAAAGGAATTTATTTTTATAATATAAATGCATAAAGAAAATTACAATATTAACATAATATGTTTTTGCAATAAAAATATCTCAAATGCACTAGAAGAACTAAAATCTTTTTTTGGCTTTAATTTGCATTTGGATCATAAAAACTTAACTGATTTAAAACAAGAAAATATTAATGCAATAATTTCTGATATTGAAAATAGTAAAAAATTATCCTCTTTACATTTTAATAAACCAAAAATTCTAATTCAAGAAAATGGAAAAACTTCACAATCAAAAGATACTTACTCACTAATTATAAAACTACCATTCAATCTGATACAGTTTAATCAAGATATAATTAACGTTTGTAAAAAATTTGAATTTCATAATAATTCTTTAATAAGTATTAAAGATTATATTTTAGACAAAAATGAAAGAACCCTTAAAAAAAACAATATACATTTAAAAATTACTGAAAAAGAGATTGATTTTATTGAAAATCTCCATGTATCTTCAAAACCATTAAGTAGAGAATTTATATTAAAAAATATTTGGAATTATTCTGCTGATACTGACACGCATACAGTGGAAACTCATATTTATAGACTTAGGCAAAAAATTAAAAATCAATTTAAAGACAATAGTTTTATCAAAAATTCCAAGAAAGGTTATTCACTATGAGGAAAAGAAATATGTTTGCTAAAGATTTAATGACAAATAAGTACAGAAAAAGAGTTATTAAACCAAAAAAAGGAAAAGGTAGCTATAACAGAAAAAAAATTAAGAAAGTCTAGCTCCAATTTTTTGAATAATCTTAGATGACATCTCAGTTCCCTTTTCTAAACATTCTTTGAGCGAAAAATTATTTATAAAACCATGTAAAAATCCAGCTGCAAAAAGATCTCCTGCTCCAGTTAAATCAACAATTTCTAAATTTTTTTGGGCACCAAATTCAAAAACCTCGTCATTCTTAATGGCTATACTTCCTTTTTCGCCTCTTGTAATAACTATTAATTTTCCAAGATTTTTTGAAAAAGAGACTGCTTCCTCAAAACTATTTGTATCGACTAAAGACAAAATTTCCTGTTCATTTGCAAATGTTATATCCAATGAATTTTTAACTAAATTTAAAAAATTTGATTTGTGTCTATCAACACAAAATTTATCCGAAAGAGACATAGCAGTTTTTTTTGAACTTTTAATTGCTTTTTCAAAAGCTTTTTTTGGATGTCCTTCGTCCCAAAGATATCCCTCAAAAAAAGTGATTTCGCTTTTTTTAATTGCTTCAATATTAATATCATTTTCATTAATTTTTCCTGCAATTCCTAAAAAAGTACACATAGTTCTTTCTGAGTCAGGTGTGATTAAAATCAAACATGTTCCTGTCGGAGCATCCTCATCCTTTTTGGAATAAAAAAATTTTACTTTCTCTTTTTTTAGACCTTTTTCATATTCATTTCCAAATTTATCGTTATTTATTTTTCCAATAAAACCAACCTCATTATTTAGTTGTGAAAGTCCAACTATAGAATTAGCAACAGATCCTCCAGAGATAGTTTCTTCGATTTTTAGTTCAGAAGTAAGAGCTTTAAATTCATTTTGATTTACAAGTTTCATTGTACCTTTAGTTAGATCATTTTTTTTTAAGAAATTATCGTCTACTTTACAAATAACATCTATAATTGCATTACCAATTCCCAAAATTTTCATATTATGCCTTTTTTGTTTTTATAGGTTTTTTTCTGTTAGGATAGCAAGTAGTACAGATTTTACAAGCAACACCATAGCATTCTCTAGCTTTGCAATATTCTCTTCCATAATAGATAATTTGAAGGTGAAGTTTACTCCAGGACTCTTTTGGAAATAATCTTTTTAGATCTTTTTCAGTTTGTATAACACTTTTACCATTAGTTAAACCCCATCTTTGAGCTAAGCGATGAATATGTGTATCGACTGGAAAAGCAGGTATTTTAAATTTTTGTGACATAATCACACTTGCTGTTTTATGACCAACACCATGCAAATCTTCCAGATCTTCAAAAGATTTTGGAACTTTACCTTTATGTTTTTCAATTAATTGTTTTGATAATAAATAAACACTTTTAGCTTTATTTCTAAAAAGTCCTATACTTTTTATAAGTCTCTCAATTTTTTTTCTTCCTAATTTTACAAAATGTTTAGGTTTGTAATATTTTTTATAGATATTTTTTGTTACATTATTTACATTCAAATCTGTTGTCTGAGCAGATAATGCAACTGAAACTAAAAGAGTAAATGTGTTTTTATGTTTTAATGGTATCGGTGTTTTAGGATAAATTTTATTTAATATTTTTAGTACTATCTTTGCTCTATTTGTTTTATTCATTGTTTTAAATTTAATTAAAATTTAAAACATTTCTCATTGAGTATAAACCTGGTTTTTTATTTATTAACCATTTTGCAGCTGTTAAAGCACCCTCTGAATAAAGAGTTCTATCAAAGGACTCGTGGTTTAAAGTAATAATTTCTTTCCCACTTGAAAATTTTACTTCGTGTTTTCCAACAGCTTTTCCTTTCCTTATCGAATTAAAATTAATTTTTTTTCCAAAAGGGAAAGATTTTCTATTTAAATATTTTTTACCAATAATTTTATTAAATTCTTTATTTTTTCCAACAGCGATACCGTTTCCGAGCATTAAAGCAGTTCCAGATGGGTGGTCTTTTTTACGTTTATGGTGTATCTCAAAAACTTTACTGAGGAATTCATCATTTAAAGATTTGGATGCAATTTCAGTCAAATGAACCAGCAAATTAACACCTAGGCTCATATTCCCAGCTTTAAGAATTGGTATTTTTTTTGAGTATTTTTTTATTAATTTTTCCTGTTTTTTAGAAAAACCAGTTGTTCCAATAACTACTCTTTTTTTTAACTTTGTAGCAATTTTAAGCACTTCCATAGTGCACTTAGGAATTGTGAAGTCTATAATAACATTTGTATTTAAAAATGCATGTTTTGAGTTTAACACAGGCCTTAGTCCAGATACCTTTTTATTGATTTTTTTATTCTCAGTAATAGAAACAATCTTAAAATTTTTTGTTTCTTTAGATGATTTAATAAGTTGTTGACCCATTCTACCAAGGCAACCAGTAATTGATAAATTAATTTTTTTCATTTATTGTTTCCAAAATTTCTTTGCTTTATCAAAAAAACTCTTAATTAAAGGATTGGATTTATTATCCTCTAAATTTTTAAACTCGCTTAGTAGTTCTTTTTGTCTTTTTGTTAAAGATGTAGGTACTTCAGTAACAACCCTAATATATAAGTCTCCGAATAAGTTTCTTTTAAGAACTGGCATACCTTTACCTCTAAGTCTTAACTGTTTTCCACTTTGAGTTCCAGAAGGAATTTTAATTTTAGTTTTACCTCCATCTATAGAAGGAACTTCCACATTAGCGCCTAAAGCTGCATCAGCAATTGAAATTGGTAGCTCGTAGAACAAATGCTCCTCAGATCTTTTAAAAATTTCATGTGGTTCAACAGATACAAATAAGTACAAATCCCCACTTGAGCCCCCTTTAGTACCTGCTTCTCCTTTTCCAGCAATTCTTATTCTAGTACCATCATCAACACCTTTTGGTATTTTTACTGAAACAGACTCATTTGACTGAGTTTTACCTGCTCCACTACAGCTACTGCAAGGATTGCTTATTTGCTCTCCTTCACCACTACATTCAGGACAAGTCTGTTGTATTGTAAAAAAACCTTGATTAGATCTCACTCTACCTTGACCACCGCAATAACTGCAAGCTGTAGGTTTAGAACCTGGTTTTGCTCCACTACCAGCACAAGTTTTACACTTCTTATAGGTAGTATAATTAATTTTCTCTTCCTTACCTTTAAACGCATCATCCAAATCTATTGAAATGTCATATCTTAAATCATTTCCTCTATTACTTCTTCTCCCTTTTCTAGATTGACTCGATCCACCAAATCCAAAGTCGCCAAAAACATCTTCAAAAATATCTGAAAAAGATGAGGAAAAATCAAAGTTACCAAAACCACTCTGTCCACCACCTCCTTGAAAAGCAGCGTGACCAAACTGATCGTAATTATTTTTTCTTTTGTCATCAGAAAGTACATGGTAAGCTTCACTACCTTCTTTAAACTTTTCTTCAGCTGCCTTGTCGCCTTTGTTTTTATCAGGGTGATATTTAAGAGCTAGTTTTCTATAAGCTTTTTTTATTTCATCTTTACTAGCTGATTTTGATACTCCTAAGACCTCATAATAATCTCTTTTTGCCATGAGAAACTTTTCTCCTGTATATTAGTCTTAGGCTCTTTTTTCTTTATCTTCTTTTGAGTCTACAACTTCTGCATCAACTACGTTCTCTTTATCTTTTCCCTCTTTATTATCCTTATTATTATCGTTTTTACCCGTAGGTTTTTGTTGATTTTTATAGACTGCCTCACCGAGCTTCATCGAGGCTTGTATTAAAGCTTGAGTTTTTTTCTTAATCTCTTCCGTATCGGTTCCTTTCAAAGCATTTCTTAGATCTGAAATTCCAGTTTCTATAGACTTTTTCTCAGTTTCTGAAATTTTTGAACCATGTTCTTTAAGATTTTTCTCAGTTGAATGAATTATCGTATCAGCCTGGTTTCTTGTATCAACAGAGTCTCTTTTTTTCTTATCAGTTTCTTTATTAGCCTCAGCATCCTTTACCATATTTTTAATCTCTTCGTCTGATAAACCGCCAGAGGCTTGAATTTGAATTTTTTGCTCTTTTCCAGTACCTTTGTCTTTAGCTGATACGTTAACAATACCATTTGCATCTATATCAAAAGTTACTTCTATTTGAGGTATTCCTCTTGGGGCCGGAGCTATACCGACCAGCTCAAAATTACCTAGAATTTTATTGTCAGCTGCCATTTCTCTTTCTCCTTGAAGAACTCTTATAGATACAGCGGGCTGATTATCTTCAGCAGTTGAAAAAACCTGGCTTTTTTTTGTTGGAATAGTCGTGTTTTTATCAATTAACTTTGTTGATACACCACCAAGTGTTTCGATACCCAAAGATAATGGAGTAACATCTAATAATAAAACATCTTTCACGTCACCTTGTAATACACCAGCTTGTATAGCAGCTCCCATAGCCACTACTTCATCTGGATTAACGCTTTTATTTGGATCTTTGCCAAAAAAATTCTTAACTGTTTCAACTATTTTTGGCATTCTCGTCATACCACCAACTAATACTACTTCATCTATTTCAGCCGCAGAAAAACCAGAATCTTTCAAAGCAGTTTTGCAAGGTTCTAATGTTCTTTCTACTAAATTTTCAACTAATGCTTCTAGCTTAGCTCTGGTAAATTTTAAATTTATATGCTTTGGACCAGTTTTATCTGCAGTAATAAATGGGAGATTAATTTCAGTTTGTGTTGCAGATGATAGTTCTATTTTAGCTTTTTCGGCAGCTTCTTTTAGCCTTTGTAAAGCCAATTTATCACCTTTTAAATCAATTCCATTATCTTTTTTAAATTCTGAAACTAAGTAATCTACAATGGTATCATCAAAATCTTCCCCGCCTAGAAATGTATCACCGTTAGTTGACTTAACTTCAAATACTCCATCACCTATTTCTAAAATTGATACATCAAATGTACCTCCACCAAGATCATAAACAGCAATTTTTTTACCTCCTTTTTTATCGAGCCCGTAAGCTAGCGAGGCTGCAGTAGGCTCATTAATTATTCTTAAAACTTCTAAACCTGCAATTTTTCCTGCATCTTTAGTTGCTTGTCTTTGCGCGTCATTAAAATAAGCTGGTACAGTAATTACAGCTTTTGTAACTGGTTGTCCCAAATGCTTTTCAGCAGTTTCTTTCATTTTTTGCAAAATAAATGCTGAAATTTGTGACGGAGAGTATTTTTTACCTTTAGCCTCGATCCATGCATCATTTTTATCAGATTTTACTATTTGAAAAGGAACTTTTTCTAAGTCTTTCTTTACAGATGGATCGTCAAAAGTTCTACCAATTAGTCTTTTAGAAGCAAAAATTGTATCTTTTGGATTCGTTACTGCTTGTCTTTTTGCGGGTTGACCAACTAATTTTTCATCTTTTTCAAGAAAGGCAACTACAGAAGGAGTTGTTCTCTGGCCTTCAGCATTTTCAATTACTTTAGGCTGTTTGCCTTCCATGATTGAAACGCATGAATTTGTTGTACCTAAGTCTATACCTATTACTCTGCTCATGATTAATGTTATATGGGTGTTTTTTTTTAGACTACAAGACGAAAATTGTTATTTTTTTTCGCTTTTTTCAGGTTTTTTAACCTCATTTTGAGCCTTTTTTTTAGAAACAGCCACCAAAGATGGTCTTAGTAATCTGTCTCCAAACATGTAACCAGGAAGCATTTCTTGAACAATAGTTCCTGACTCAACTTTTTCGTCCTCCATTTCTGTCATTGCTTGATGAAAATTAGGATCAAATTTTTTATTTTTTGTATCGATTTTTTCAATTCTATTCTTTTTAAATATTGAAATTAGATCTTTCTCAATTATTTCAATATTATTCAAAAATTTATCAATATCTTTATTAACTTTTAAAACAGGATCTTCTTTAATCGAAATGTATGCTCTTTGTAAGTTATCGAGTATTACTAAGTTCTCTTTAGCAAAACTAAAACCACCAAAATCTATCGCATCTTTAATTTCTTTATCGAATCTTTTTCTTTGATTCTCAAGTTCCGCTAGAGTTCTGAGCAACTTTTCCTCTACGTCTTTAAGCTTTTCTTCAGTACTCAATTCTTTTTCATCCTCTTTTTTTAAAGGATCTACTTTTTTTTTCTGGTTATCTTCATCATTTAAATTACTCATAAAAAGTATATAGTCATGAAATATCTTATTTCTAGAGTATATGCAAAAAATTGATAAAATATTAGTAGGAACTCATAATAAAGGGAAATTTATTGAAATTAGTGATTTACTACCAAAAAAAGTAGAAAAAATATCACCAATTAATCTTGATATAGAAAGTCCAGTTGAGAATGGCAAAACTTTTGAAGAAAATTCTGAAATAAAGGCTAATTTTTTTTGTGAAAAATCTAATTTAGTAACTCTGTCAGATGACTCGGGCCTTGAAGTTGATTGCTTAAATGGTGAGCCTGGAATTTTTTCATCAAGATGGGCAGATGAGCTAGGTGGGTTTCAGAATGCAATGATAAAAATATTAGATAAAGTAAAGAAACTAAACAGAAATACAAACGCTCAATTTGTTAGCAGTCTCACCATCAGATGGCCTGATGGGAAAAAAATAACTGAAACAGGTATAGTAAAAGGCGATATAACTGATATCAAAGGCACAAACGGTTTTGGTTATGATCCAATTTTTATACCCAAGGGTTACTCAAAAACATTTGCTGAAATGAATTATATAGAAAAGTTAAAAATAGACCATAGACAAGTAGCTTATCAAAAACTATTCAAAAAAATTAAAGTTTATTTTTGATAAATTTATTTTCCTCTAGTTTATAAATTTCGAGTTTTTGTATCACTTTATTTTCTGAGATAATGAAACTTCCTATTTTACCCTTAATTTCTTCTTTAAGATTAAAATCGCCTGAAGATTTAATTTTTTTATTATTTTTCCAGAAATAATATATAAACCCTGTTATATCATACGATATAATTGAAATTTCATTTGGATAATATTCATAAGTTTTAAAAAATTTCTGGTTAAAAGATTTGAAATTATTTAAATTAATTGATGGAAAATAAAAACTTTTGATAGAAGTTTCAGATAATATACTAATATCAAACCACTGATTTGCTGTAATAATTAACACATCTTTTTCAGATACATCTGTATAGGCTAAAGAAGTTAATACACTTTTTAATCCATCATCAAAATCAATAATAACAACAGAGTCAAAGTTGACTTTTCCTAAAGTATATTTTTGCTTAAGTTGATTTAATTCTCTTATATCCTTGGGTAATTCAGATTTTTCTAAGATTTTTACCCTAGACTCCAAATTAATTTTTCTTTGTTTGTAATTTGTCAATTTTTCAATCTGTCCCGTCAAAACCTCAGAGTCATTACTATATTTAAAAGTTCTAGAATTACTAAAAGCTAATTCTTTTATTTTTTTTTCAATATGCTTAGCTTTATTATCATCTGGGTACAAAATTATAGTCTTTTTCTTATTTTTTTTATCAATAAAATTTTTTATTGCTAATAATTGAGATTCTAAGTTTATTCCCATCATCATAATATTTTTTTCAATACTTGAGTTCATATTTGATAAAGATAAAAATACTAAATCATTAAATCTTTTTAACTCGTTTGTAAAAGTTGAGTCTATCGGCCCTATAATAATGTTAATACCCTCGTCCTGAAATTCCTTACACGCACTTATTATTTTTTCTTTGTTTGAACCAGAGTCTTTTGGATATATTTTAATCGAATCATCATTTATATCGTGTAAAGCTAAATTCACAGAAAATAAAATCGTTTCACCCATAAATTTAAACTCTCCCGAGAAAGGTGCTAAAATTCCAATTTTTAGAATATTTGTATTATTGTTCTCAACAGCAAAAACAAAAGTATTAAAAGTAAGTGATAAATAAGATAAAAATATAATAATAATTTTTTTCATTTTTTATGAATAATTTTTTATCAGGTTTATATATTGTTTCAACTCCAATAGGAAATTTGGATGATATTACATTAAGAGCTTTAAATGTACTTAAAAACTCAGATAAAATTCTTTGTGAAGACACTAGAAGGTCAATTAAATTACTTAATTATTACAATATTAATAATAAATTGATTTCTCATCACAAGTTTAACGAAAAAAAAACAACTTCAATTATTTTAGAAAATATAAAAAGTGGAGAGGTGATTTCGATGATTTCAGATGCGGGTACCCCAACTATTTCAGATCCCGGATTAGTTTTAATCAAAGAATGTATTAAAAATAATTTAAAAATATTTCCAATACCCGGAGTTTCAGCTGCAACGACAGCAATATCTGTTTCTGGTTTAAGTGATCAATACTTTTTTTATGGTTTTTTACCAAAAAAACAGACAGCTATTGAAAAAGAATTAAAAAAATTAAAAGAGCATAAATTTAATCTGGTATTTTTCATTCCTCCAATAAAAATAAACTTTTACATGAAACTTTTTAAAAAATTCATGAAAAAAAGAGAAGTTTTCATTGCAAGGGAAATGACAAAAATTCATGAAACTTTTTATAGATTTAATTTAGATAAATTTTCTGGTTTTAAAGAAAAGTTAAAAGGCGAACTTACAGTTGTAATATCTGGGAATATTGAAAATTTTACCAATAATACTGTTATAGATACCAAAAAATTAAATATCGAAATAAAACAATATTTAAAAAAATATAGCGTTAAAGATGTGGTTAACTTATTTTCACAAAAAAATAATTTATCTAAAAAAAAAATATATGATATTTGTTTAAAACTAAAGAAAACATGAAAAAAATTTTTTTAATATCATTCTTAACCGTATTTACATTTTCTTGTGTTGGTACATCTTCAGTTGGAATTTTCGGTTCAGGTGTAAGTATAGCTTATGATCCAAGAACGGTTGGTATGCAAATTGATGACTCAATTATGCAAAAAAATTTAATTGGAAGATTAGCCTTAACTGATAAAAAATATATAATTAATATCAGTCCAAAAGTATTAGATGGGAATATTTATTTATCTGGAAAAGTCGATGAACCAGAAGAAAAGTTAAAAATTATTAAAACAGCATGGGAAACTAAGGGAGCTAGATCAGTTCAAAGTACGATTACAATAAAAGGAAAAAGTAATTTTAAAAGTACAGCTAAAGATATTCTAATATCTTCCCAATTAAAAACTGCACTTATATTTAACAAATTTACTAAGGCATCAAACTACACAATAGATACGATAGAGGGTAAAATTTATATTTTTGGAATAGCTATGACAAAAAATGAAAAAGAAAAGGTTCTTTCAGAAGCTGATCAAATACATGGCGTCAAAGATGTAGTACCAAGTATTTATTTGGTAGAGGAATTAAGCAGACATAAAAATTAATTTGTTTTTTTATTTTTATAATCGATTATTTCGGCAGAATAGGCAGCTACTGAAGCAAGGTTCAGTATATCATTCGAAGACGATCTTAAAGGAGCAATTTCAATTGGTAAGCCTAAACCGATTAGTAAAGGACCTATAATTTTTGCACCCCCAATTGTTTTCATTAGTTTAGTTGATATTGCAGCACTGTGAAGAGCTGGCATGATTAAGATATTAGCATTACCCACTATCTTTGAAAAAGGATAAGTTTCTTTATATTTTGGGTTAAGAGCAACGTCTGGCTGCATCTCACCATCGAAATCAAAATCTACTTTTTTGCTTTTGAGAAGTTCTATTGCGTCTCTTACATGTTTTGTATTTCTAGATGAAGGTTTTCCAAATGTTGAATGTGATAAAAACGCTACCTTTGGATCAAAACCAAATAACCTAGCAACTCTTACACTAGAAATAGAAATTTTAACTAAATCTTCTGCAGATGGAAAATCATTCACTTGAGTGTCTGCAATAAAAATGGTTTTTTTTGGGGTTATTATCATATTAAGACCAAATAAGATTTCACCTGGTCTTGGGTTTACCACTTTTTTGAGGCTTTCAATAGATGCTGCATAATGCCTAATATTTCCTGTCACCATTGCATCTGCATCTCCACAATCAACCATAGAGGCTCCCCAGATAATTCGATCGTTTCGAATTAGTCTATCCACATCTCTTTCTAACAAACCTTTTCTTTGTAATTTAGAATATAGTTTTTTTGAATAAAGCTCTCTTTTGTCTTTGTCAGTAGAATTTACAATTTTAATTTTGTAATTTTCGTCTAAACCAATTTCTTTCAACTGCTCCTTAACCCTTTTTTCATTACCAATTAAAATAGGAGTTCCTAATCTACTATTTTTATACGCGACAGCAGCTTTTAACATATTTTGATCTTCACCTTCAGCAAAGACAACAGTTTTTGGTTGTTTTTTGATTTGAGCATTAATTCCTTGCATAATACTCATAGATGGATCAAGTCTATTTGTTAGTTGATCTTTGTAAAGCTCAATATCCTCGATTTTTTTTCTTGCTACACCAGACTTCATCGCTGCTTCTGCTACCGCAGATGGAATTCTACTAATTAATCTAGGATCAAAAGTTGATGGAATAATATAATTTTTACCGTAGTGCGGTCTTTCCCCACCGTATGCGTTTACCACTTCGTCAGGCACTTCTTCTCTTGCAAGTGTAGCAATTGCTTTTGCTGCTGCAATTTTCATTTCGTCGTTTATTTCTTTTGCTCTTACATCTAGAGCACCTCTAAAAATATATGGAAATCCGATTAGATTATTTACTTGATTTGGATAATCAGACCTTCCTGTTGCAACTATTGCATCAGATCTAACTTCATCAACTAACTCAGGTTTTATCTCTGGGTCCGGATTTGCACATGCAAAAATTATCGGATTTTTAGACATAGATTTCACCATGTCTTTTGTCAAAACATTTTTTGCCGACAATCCTAAAAAAATATCTGCTCCTTTAATAGCTTCCGAAAGCGTTCTGAGTTTTGTCTCAACAGAGTAAGCTGACTTAAATTGATCAATATTATCCCTTCCTTTATAAATTACACCTTTTCTATCAAGCATTAAAATATTTTCACTTTTAATTCCGATTTTTTTAAAAAGATTTGCACATGCTATTGCAGAAGCCCCCGCTCCATTTACGACAATTTTAACATCACCAACTTTTTTTTTTGATATATCAAGTGCATTTATCAGAGCTGCAGTAGTAATTATTGCTGTACCATGTTGATCATCGTGAAATATAGGAATATCTAAAGTTTCTCTTAATTTACTTTCTATGATGAAACAATCTGGAGCTGCGATATCTTCTAAATTTATTCCACCAAAACTATTTCCTATATTTTGTATACATTTTATAATTTCATCAGAATTTTTATTATCAATCTCAATATCAATCGCATCAATATCTGCGAACCTTTTAAATAAAACGGCCTTACCTTCCATAACTGGTTTGGATGCTAAAGCACCTAAATTTCCAAGGCCCAAAATTGCTGAACCATTACTAATAACAGCAACCAAATTTCCTTTGCTTGTATATTCGTAAGCAGCATCTGGATTTTTTGAAATCTCCATAACAGGAACGGCAACACCAGGTGAATAAGCTAGAGATAGGTCTCTTTTTGTTGTTAAAGATTTGGAAGATACAATCTCAATTTTGCCAGACTTTCCTTTATTATGAAATTCTAATGCTTCTTTATCTGTATAGTGATCAATTTTTGATTTTTTTGTCATTAAAATTTGAGTATGTAATATAAATGACATTAAATCACTAAAAATTTTGTCTTAATTATGAATTTATTATCTTCCACGTCCGTATTTGGTTTTTACACTCTAATAAGCAGAGTTTTAGGATATTTGAGAGATATTTTGATTGCTATTTTCCTTGGAACAACAATCTATGCCGATGCTTTTTTTGTAGCCTTCAGATTACCAAATACATTTAGAAGATTGTTCGCAGAGGGGACGTTTAATGCTGCATTCATACCAAGTTATGCGAAAACAAATTTAAAAAATAAAAAAGAAGGAAAAATATTTGCTGACGAAGTTTTTAATTTACTACTCTACATATTAATATTTACTATAATTATAGTAGAGATTTTTACGCCAGTAGTTGTATATCTTATCGCACCAGGTTTTTTTGCTGATAGTGAAAAGTTAAGTTTAGCTGTTGAATTTACTAGAATAACTTTCCCCTTTTTACTTTTTGTGAGTTTATCCTCTATGCTTGCAGGGATTTTAAACACAAATAATAAATTTGCCGCCGCCGCCGCCGCACCAATCGCTTTAAATATTGTACTCATTTTTTCATTGATATTGGCGTTTAATTTAGAATTGAATATAGCAAAAAGTTTATCTGTAGGTGTAACTTTATCAGGAATTGTTCAGTTTTTAATACTAATTTTTTTCACTAAAAGATTTTATTTTCCATCTTTAAAAATATCATTAAAATTAAAAAAAAATATTAAAGACTTTTTTCAAAAACTTTTGCCAAGTATTTTTTCTGCTGGCATTACACAAATCAACATTCTTGTAGGAACTATTATAGCTTCTTTTCAAACAGGAGCAGTATCTTATCTTTATTATGCTGATAGAATTTATCAAATTAATTTAGCTATTGCAGGGATAGCAGTTGGAACTGTAGTTTTACCAAATCTATCAAAAAAAATTAAAGAGAATAATAAAAATTCTATTAATATTTTACAAAATAAATCTTTAGAATTATCTTTTGCTTTATCACTTCCCGCAGCATTTGGTTTATTTATTGCATCCAAAGAAATTGTGAATAGCTTATTTGGCTATGGTTCTTTTACGCAAGAAGATGTAACTAACACATCTTTAGCATTAATGTATTTTTCTTTAGGTGTACCTGCTTTTGCATTAATAAAAGTTCTTTCCAGTTTTTATTTTGCAAGAGATAATACAAAAATACCTTTTTATATATCTTTTTTTAGCATGATCATAAATGTATTTATAAGTGTAGTATTTTTTAAAGAATATGGTTTTATAATAATTCCAATTGCTACAACTTTTTCGAGTTGGTTATCAGTGCTAATTTATTTTATTTTTTTTAACAGAAGAAAACTTATAATATTTGAAAATAAAAACTTTATGAATATTTGCAAAATTTTATTTGCAACCGCGCTAATGTGTTGTTTCCTTTATTTTGGTTTAATTTATTTTGAGGATAAGTTTGAATATACTTACAAATTTAAATTAATTTACCTTTTAATTATGGTAGGTTTATCAGCGGCTATTTATCTATTAACTACAAACATTTTGGGAATATTAAAATTTAAGAGCTATAAATTAAAATGAGTAATAATTTTAAACAAACAGTTTTTTCGGGGGTACAACCTACTGGAAATTTGCATTTAGGCAATTACCTTGGAGCTATAAAAAACTTTGTAGAGCTTCAAAAGAAAATGAAATGTATATATTGCGTAGTAGATCTTCATGCAATTACTGTTTTTCAGGATTCAAAAGAATTAAAAAAAAATATGCTTGAAACAACCGCAACCTTCATTGCATGCGGTTTAGATTTTAAAAAAAGTATTATATTTAATCAATCCTCAGTAAGTGAACACTCTGAACTGGCGTGGATATTTAATTGTATTTCTAGAATTGGTTGGATGAATAGAATGACTCAATTTAAAGAAAAGGCTGGAAAAAATAAAGAAAATGCCAGTGTTGGTCTTTACGTCTATCCAAATTTAATGGCTGCTGATATTTTGTTATACAAAGCAACTCACGTACCTGTAGGAGACGATCAAAAACAACATTTAGAACTTGTAAGAGATATAGCTCAAAAGTTTAATAACGATTATAAATCAGATAATTTTTTTCCTATTCCGGAGCCTTTAATTCAAAAAAAACTTTCAAGGGTTATGAGCTTAAGGGACGGAAAAAATAAAATGAGTAAATCAGATGAGTCTGAATATTCTAGAATTAATTTGCAAGACACAGAGGACGAAATATACAAAAAGATAAAAAAAGCAAAAACTGACTCTGAGCCTATTCCATCTAGGATTGAAGATTTAAAAAATAGGCCTGAGGCATTAAATTTGATAAATATTTATTCCTTTATAACAAATAAAACTTTAGAAAACACTTTAGATAGTATGGCAGGTAAAGATTTTTCTAAATTAAAAAAAGAACTTTCTGATGCTCTTGTAGCTACAATTTGTCCAATCGGAAAAAAAATCAAAGAACTTAAAAAAGATGAGAAGTATTTGATAGACATTCTCAAAAAAGGGTCAAATAAAGCAAAGGAAATAGCAAAAATAAATATAAACAAAGTAAAAGATATTGTAGGATTTATTTCACATTAAATTTTTAAAAAAATGTGTTAAATTATAAACATGATACAAATAGAAAACACACCAAACCCAAACGCTTTGAAATTTCAATCTGAAAAACAGTTGTCTGAAGTTGATACTCAGGAATTTCAAAAAAAAGATTTAAATCAAATCAAAAATGAATTTGTAAAAAATATTCTTAATTTTGAAGGAGTTGAATTAGTTTTAATCTCAAAAAATTTTATGAGTGTAAAAAAAGATGAAAAAACTAGTTGGGATACACTTAAACCCTCAATTATTTCGTCAATTAATGATCACTTTGAAAAAAACAAGGAGCCAATAATTTTAAAAAATAATGTAGTTTTCAACGAAAAAGATAATGATGAAGACGAGACAATTCAGAAAATAAAAGATGTGCTAGAAACTAAAGTAAGACCAGCAGTAGCAAAAGATGGTGGAGATATTCAATTTATATCATTTAACAAAGGTATAGTTAACGTAAAATTAAAAGGTAGTTGTTCAGGTTGTCCAAGTTCTACAATGACGTTGAAACAAGGTGTTCAAAATTTACTTTGTCATTATGTCAAAGAAGTTAAGTCAGTAGAAGCTAGCTAATATATATTAAGTGAAAAAAGATATTCCATATAGAGAACAACTTTTAGAACTCTCAAAGCTATATAAAGTACCTGAGATAAAATCATATATTAAATCTAAAAAGAATTTAACTACATCACAATTAGAGCTTATTTTATTAAAAAATAAGATTCCTTTACCAGCCCAAAGCTACAGTAGAAAACACGTTGCTGAAATAAAATTTAAAGAACAAGTAATTACAAATTTAATTCTAACTATCGCTTTACTAGGATTTATTACAAGTTTAATAACAATTAGACCTTATATAAAAATTGTTACCGATGAGATAAAATTTACACATGTCGCGAAAGAATATAAGTCAAATTTCACAGGTGAAAAGCAACTTTCTAAAAAAACTGGCAAAGAAAAAACTAAAAAAGATTATGATGAAGATATAAGTTTAGACACCAAAGTTACTTTGAACTTATTTGAGGATTTAAAATATGATTTAAAAAGTATTAGGACTGGTGCTTTGGTCAAACCAGTTTATTTATCTAAATTACCAAAAGATCTAAAGAAAATAAAAAGCACTAAAACAAAAAAAGATACATTTATTAAAATTGTAATGCCCCTCATTATAGATGAGAATAATAAAATCTTAGAAAACAGAAAAAAACTTTTTAAAATTTTAAGCAAACCAAATAATACGAGAGGTGAGAAAGTTTGGTTAAAAAGACGATTTGAAGATTATTCAATAAAAAATGAAGATATAACTGAGCTAAAAATAAGAATGGATATAGTACCTGTTTCGATTGCAATTGCACAAGCAGCCAAGGAAAGCGGTTGGGGAACTTCTAGATTTGCTTTAGAGGGAAATGCGATGTTTGGACAATGGACTTGGGGCAAACAGGGTATTGCACCTTTGGATAGAGAAAAAAACAAAGGTCACAAAATTTTAAAATTTCCAATTTTAAGATCATCTGTACAGGCATATAAAAATAATTTGAATACTCACAATGGATATAGAGAATTTAGAGAAAAAAGAGCAGAGCTTAGAAAACAAAATAAAAAAATATCAGGCTTAGAACTTGTAAAATATTTACATAACTATGCAGCAACAGGTTCAGAATATACAAAAATTTTAAAAAAAATAATCGATCAAAATGAACTAACCGATTTTGATGGAGCAATTCTCATGAATTCAAATCAAGCCTCTACTCTTACGCTTTAATCTATAAATCAGATATTACAAACTGTATACCAAGCCATCTCCATTCACCTGTATTTTCTCTTAAGGAACAATTGATCCTTCCTCTTTCAGTAACAAACTTACCCTCTAAATTTATTTTTATTTCATTATCGGAAATAAAATCAATTTTTGAATTTCTCCATTTATTTTCCTCATTTGAATAACAATTAATATTTTTAATATCTGGACCATCCTTAAGAAAAGTAACTTTTACATCTGGTGGATTATTATTTGGACTCAAGTATTTTTCTTCGGGAGATATTTTTAAATAAGGCAATGGTAATGTATTTAGAATCGTTTTAAATCTTTTTTCTTCACCATATTTCTCATTTATTGGAAATCTTGGTAACTCAAACTTATTTTTAGTTTTATCCATTACCCCCGAATGCTGACCAAAACCAAAATCAAATCCCAATTTTTTTACAATTTCAATATATGATTTTTTATATTCCCCGAAAGGATACGCAAAAAATTTTGTTTCGTGATTAAGTTTGTCTTTAAAAATTTTGATTGATTTTTTTAGATCTTCTTCTATCTCAACATCACTTTTATCCACTAAATAACCATGTGTATGGCTGTGATTACCTATGTGAACAAAATCAAATTTTGAAATTTCTTTAATTTCAGACCAATTCATGTATCCACTTGATCCAATGGTTTCAGTATTTATAAATATAATAAATGGTATTTCCTCACTTTTTAATATCGGCCAAGCATTTTCATAAAATGAGGAGAAACCATCGTCGATAGTAAGAAGAATTTTTTTTTCATTATTATTAGACTTAATCGCAGTTAAAAAATCTGTATGTGAAATAAAATTGAAATTACTATTTTTTATAATATCTAAATGTTTTTTGAATTCTTCGATTTTAATATTTGTAGATGGATACTTATTTTCTTCAAAACGGTGATACATTATTGAGATAATCCCATAGTCTTTTATACTCTTTGCATTAGAATATGAATTGTTAAAATCGATAAATAAAATTATAAATAAATAAATGATTAAAAATTTTTTAATAATAAACTGCACAGGTAAAAATAATATTATAGCTTTAAGAGTCAATAATAATTTTTTTTTAAAAAAACTTCAAACAAATATAAGAAACAACGAGACACTTGTGAACAAAATTTTTGTTTTTGTAAGAGAAAAAAAAGCTAATATTGACAAAAACTTTTCTGTTATTGTGAATATTGGGCCAGGCAGTTTTTCTGGAATTAGAATTTCTCTAGCTGTGGCTAAAGGGATCAAAATAGCAAAAGGATCGAAATTATATGGTTATAAAGACCATGATTTAGGTGAATTTAACCCTAAAAATATTGAAATATTAATTAAAAACAAATTAATAGAAAATAATTTGATTAAACCTGTCTACATAAGTTAAATTATAAATTTATGAGTAAAATAGAAGATAAATGTAAAGACAAAGGTGTAAGATTAACAGATCAGAGACGTATCATAGCAAGAGTTATGTCTGACTCAAAAGCAACCTATGGATCGAAAGACCATCCTGATGTTGATGAACTTCACAAAAGAGTAAATGAGATAGATAAAAACATAAGTATCGCTACTGTTTACAGAACAGTAAAACTTTTTGAGGAAGCAGGTATAATTGAAAGACATGATTTTAAAGAGGGAAAATCAAGATACGAACCTCTAACAGAAGAACATCATGATCATTTAATTGATATTAAAACTGGTGAAATTTTAGAGTTCGTAGATAAAGATATTGAAGAACTTCAAAAAAAAGTAGCTGAAAAATTAGGTTATAAACTTGTTGATCATAAGTTAGAATTATACGCACAAAAAATTAAAAAAAACTAATAAATTGCAAAAAAAAATTTTCATTAAAACTTTCGGTTGCCAAATGAACGAATATGATAGTAATCGTTTATCAGATTTAGTGAAAAAAGTTGGTTACCAAAGAACTAAAGATCTAGAAAACATAGATTGTTATATTCTAAATACTTGTCATATCAGAGAAAAAGCTACTGAAAAAGTATATCATGATATTGGGCGTTTAAAAAAAATTTACAAAAATAAAAAAAAACCTGCAGTTTTTGTTACAGGTTGTGTTGCTCAAGCCGAAAACGAGGAAATGCTCGATAGGGAACCTTACATAGATGCAGTAGTAGGTCCACAATCATATCAAAGTATCCCTAAAATATTACAAAGGCTAAATAAAAGAAAAGATAAATTAAATTTTACGAATTTTGATGTTGTGAAAAAATTTGACAAATTAAATCAAATTAAAAACACAGACACAAAAATATCATCTTTTGTTACTATTCAAGAGGGTTGCGATAAATTTTGTAATTTTTGTGTAGTTCCGTATACCAGGGGTCCAGAATATTCGAGATCGCCTTTAGAGATAATACAAGAAGTAAAAGATCTTATTTCAAATGGAGTTGTCGAGATTACATTTTTAGGTCAAAATGTTAACGCTTATAGTCACAAAAAAAATGGATCTATTTTTAAACTTTCGGATTTAATATTTGAATTAGAAAATATTAAAGAATTAAAAAGGATAAGATATACTACATCTCACCCTAAAGATATGACAAGTGATTTAATTAAATGTCATAAAATTTCAAAAAAATTAGCGCCATTTATTCACTTACCAATCCAAAGTGGTTCAAACACAATTTTGAAAAGCATGAATCGCAAACATACTAGAGAAGATTATTTAAATATAATTAAAAATTTGGTTGCCGTAAGGCCGGAGATTAAATTTTCAAGTGATTTTATTGTAGGTTATCCAGGAGAGACCGAAAAAGATTTCGAGGATACTTTATCTTTGATCAACAATGTAAAATTTATAAATTCATTTTCGTTTATTTATAATCAAAGACCAGGAACCCCAGCATTTAAATTAAATCCATTAAAAAAGGAAATTCAGCATAATAGACTAATAATTCTTCAAAATTTACTAAACAATATTCAAAATAATTATAATAAAAATCAGATTGGAAAAAACAAAAAAGTTCTGATTGAAAATAAAATAAAAAACCAAGAAAAATATTTTGGCAGAACAGATAGTTTCACACCTGTTGTGACTGAAAATATTGATGACAAAGATATTGGTAAAATTATAAATGTAAGAATAAAAGATTGTAACAAAAACACTCTATTTGGTTTTAAAGAAAATATAGATAAAGAGGAAGCAGCATAATGTTAGAAGCAAAAAATCTTGATAAAGAAATTTCAATAAAAAAAATTGATAATGAGACAGCAAATATAAAAATTTTTAACAATAATATTTTAATGGCAATTGTTGGAGAATTTAATAAAAATCTTATTCAATTAGAAAAACTAACTAAAACCAACCTTTTTTTTAGAGGAAATTCAATAACTGTAAAAGGTAGTAAAACCTCAGTTGTTAACGTGTCAAATTCGCTAATGTTTTTAGTAAATAAGTATCTAGTTACCAATTCAATAGAAAATAATGATATAGTTTATTCAATTAAACATGGAGTTAATGAATTGGACGACAAAAAAAAAACAAATAATGTGAGATCGATTGATCAAGTCATAAAAACCCCTAGAAAATCAATAATAGCTCGATCAAAAAAACAATCTGAATATTTAAAAGCTCTTCAAAGTGAAAATATAATTATGTCACTAGGTCCTGCTGGAACTGGCAAAAGTTATCTTGCAGTATCTGTTGCAGTAACTTTATTGATGGAAAAAAAAATTGATAGAGTAATATTATCTAGACCTGCAGTTGAAGCAGGTGAAAGACTGGGTTTTCTTCCAGGAGATATGAAAGAAAAAGTAGACCCATACTTAAGACCTTTATATGACGCGTTATATGATTTATTTGGCTATGAACAAATTCAAAGAAAAATTGATAATGGATCAATTGAAATAGCACCGTTAGCTTTCATGAGAGGTAGAACATTAAAAAACTCTTTTGCAATACTCGATGAAGCGCAAAACGCGACCTCAACCCAAATTAAAATGTTTTTAACAAGAATTGGGGAAAATTCAAAATTAGTTGTTAATGGAGATCCATCACAAATTGACTTAATTAATAAAAGTCATTCTGGACTTATAAAGTCTAAGAAAATTCTAAAAGATATTGATGAAATAAAAGTAATTGAGTTTGATTACAAAGATGTAGTTAGACATCCACTTGTGTCAAAAATCATACAGGCTTATCAAAAAAATTTTGATGATCAAAATTGATGTTTTTATAAAAGATGAAAACTGGAAAAAGCATATATCGAATCCAAACAAGTATTTAAATAAATTAGCAAAAAAAATAAATTTAAATTTTATTACTAAATCAAAGTCAATCAATTTTTCAATTAGACTTGCTGGTAATAAAGAAATAAGAGTTTTTAATAAAAAATTTAGAAAAAAAAATAAAACTACTGATGTCTTATCGTTCCCATATTATGAAACAAAAGAAACAAGAACAAGATTAAAGCTAAACAAAAATACTTATCTTGGTGATATAATTATTAATTTATATAAAATTGATAAAAGAAAAAGTAAATTTAGAAAAGAGTTCAATAAATTATTGGTACATGGTTTGGTTCATTTATTAGGACATAAACATTATAAAAATATAGACTTTTATAAAATGATAAAAGTAGAAAATAAAATTCTTAAACAATTGGAATGCTAAAATTTTTTAATACGAGATTTTTTATACTCTTTGTTTTTCCTTTCTTTTTAGGCTCAATAACCGTGTTAGGTTTTAATCCATTTAACCTTTTGTTCATTAATGTTTTTTCAATGTCAATGTTATTCTATTTGATTTATTACGTTAAAAAGAAAACACAAAGCTCATACAGAAAAAAACCATTTTTAAAAAACTTATTTTTTCTAGGTTCAGCTTATGGATTTGGCTTTTTTCTTTTTGGACTATATTGGATTTCATATTCCCTTACATTTGATCCATCATTTAAATTTTTAATTCCATTTGCATTAATATTAATACCTTTATTTTTATCATTATTCTTTTCTATTCCAATAATTTTGATAGGTAACTTCATAGAGTTTAAAATATCTTCCATCATTTTAATGAGCATTTTATTTTCAATATCGGATTTTTTGAGAAGCTTTATTCTAACTGGTTTTCCATGGAATTTATGGGGTTATAGTTTGTCATGGTCACAAGAAAGTCTCCAGATATTAAATTTAATTGGATTTTTTGCCTTAAATTTGATTTTTATAACAATACTTTTTTTGCCAGTAACCTTTTTTTTTAAAGGTAAGTTAAAATATATCTTCATATCTTTTTTTGTTATTTTATTGTTTTCAAATTACTTTTTTGGTTCATATAAAATAAATTCAGAAAAAGATGATAATGAAAATAGGATAAATTTTAAGGTTGCTTCATCAGGATTAAAACTATCAGAATTTAAAAATCAGATATTAGTACTAAATAATTTAATAAAAATAAGTGAACCCGACAAAAACCAAAAAACAATCTTTGTATGGCCTGAAGGAGTTTTTTTAAACGAAAATTTTAAAAAAAATGACGAAATAAAAAAAAAAATCAAAGAAAATTTTTCAAAAAATCATTTAATTATTCTTGGTGCTAATACAGAAAAAATTAAAAATAATAATAGGAACTATTATAACAGTTTATTAATTATTGATAATAATACGAATATAATTAGAGAATATAATAAGCGAAAATTAGTCCCATTTGGTGAATTTTTACCATTCGAAAAATTTCTAAAAAAATTAGGATTTAAAAAAATTACTGAGGGTTATAATTCCTTTACTAAAGGTAAAGATGACTCAATTATTAAAATAAATTTTGATAACAAAATTATTAATATTTTGTCTTTGATTTGTTATGAAATAATTTTTCCAAATTTTACAGGAAATCAAGAAAAAAATTTTAATTTTATCGTAAATATTTCTGAAGATGCTTGGTTTGGAAACAGTATTGGTCCTCAACAACATTTTGTTAAAGCAATTTATAGATCAATTGAAAATGGAAGTTACACTGTGAGGTCTGCGAATATGGGTGTAAGTGCATTTATAAGCCCAACCGGTAAAATTTTAAAAATCCTCAATTCCACTGAGGCTGGAAATATTGAGATGGATTTACCAGTAATAAAATCTAAAAATTACACCACAAATAAAAGTTTAATATTTACTTTACTTTTAATTATATATGCTATTACTTTCATATTATTAAAAAAATTTAAATTTTAATGAATTCAAAAAATTATTTATTTACAAGCGAGTCGGTTTCTGAAGGCCATCCAGATAAAGTTTGTGATCGTATTTCGGATATGGTTGTAGACACTTATCTTTCAAAAGATCCATTATCAAGAGTGGCATGCGAAACTCTGACTACAACAAACAAAGTTGTTTTAGCCGGTGAAGTTCGAGGTCCAAGTACTAAAAAAGAAGATATTGTGTCAAAAGTTAGAGATTGCATTAAAGATATCGGATATGAACAAGAAGGATTTCATTGGAAAAATTGTAGCATAGATGTTCACTTACATGCTCAATCTTCTGATATTGCTATGGGTGTAGACTCAAAAGGAAACAAAGATGAGGGAGCAGGAGATCAAGGAATTATGTTTGGTTACGCTTGTAATGAAACAGATGTTTTAATGCCTGCACCAATTTATTACTCACATAAAATCTTAGAATTAATGGCAGAGGATAGAAAAAAAGGTATTTCTAAAGATTTAGAACCTGACTCTAAAAGTCAAGTCACTATGGAATATGAAAATGGGAAACCAGTAAAAGTAAAATCTATAGTTATTTCGACCCAACACTCTCCTAAAGTAAATCAAAAAAAAGTAAAAGAAATTGTTAGACCCTATTTAGAAAAATCTATACCAAAAAAACTACTAGCAGAATTAAAAGATGAAGAATTTTATGTAAATCCAACAGGTCAATTTATAATTGGTGGGCCAGATGGTGATAGCGGTCTTACTGGAAGAAAAATTATAGTCGACACTTATGGTGGTGCAGCCCCCCACGGTGGTGGAGCATTTTCTGGAAAAGATCCAAGTAAAGTTGATAGATCTGCTGCTTATGCCGCAAGATATGTTGCAAAAAACGTTGTAGAATCAAAGATAGCTGACAAATGTTTAATTCAACTTGCTTATGCAATTGGAGTATCGAAGCCTCTTTCAATTTATGTAAACCTTTTCGATGGTAATGATGAAAAATCAAAAAAAGTTGAGAAACTTATTAAAGAGAATTTTGATTTAAGCCCTCGAGGTATAAGGGAAATGTTGTCACTAAACAGACCTATTTATGAGCGAACAGCAGCATATGGTCATTTTGGCAGAAAACCAGGATCTGATGGCTCATTTTCATGGGAAAAAACAGATAAAGTTGATATTTTTAAAAAGTAATTATTGATAATTTAATAAAATTCAATTAAGTAATTGTTAAGTTACCTGGAAGATCAAAATGGGCTTTTGCCCATTTTTTTTTAGGAATAACTTTATATATGCTTAACAGAGGATTAGATAAACAAGAACTGCTTAGAATTGTTGACTCAGTTGCTAATGAGAAATCAATAGATAAAGAACTTATACTAAGCTCAATGGAGTCTGCAATCCAAAAGGCTGCTTATAGTAAATTTGGTTTCGATAATGAAATCGAAGCGACAATAGATAGAGAAAAAGGTAGTATAAAAATTCAAAAAGTACTTCAAATAGTTGAGAAAGTTGAGGATGCATCAAAAGAAATAACTTTAAAAGATGCAAGTGAACTTGACAAAAAAAATAAGAATTTAAAAGTGGGCGATAAAATTTATGAAGAATTACCCCAGGTTGATTTTGGAAGAATAGCTGCTCAAAGTGCAAAACAAGTAATTTCTCAAAGGGTTAAAGAAGCTGAAAAAACAAGGCAGTTTAATGATTTTATTGAAAAACAAGGCCAAATTTTAAGCGGGATAATTAAAAGATTAGAATATGGAAATGTAATTGTAGATCTAGGTAGAGCTGAGGGAATTATTAGAAAAGAGGAATTAATTCAAAGAGAGATATTGAAAAATGGTGATAGGGTTAAAGCTTACTGTTATGAAGTCAAAAGAGACAATAAAGGCCATCAAATTTTTTTATCACGTGCACACCCACAGTTTCTTGCAAGATTATTTTTTCAAGAGGTTCCAGAGATTTATGAAGGTGTTATAGAAATAAAAGCGGTTTCACGAGATCCAGGAAGTAGAGCTAAAATTTGTGTACACTCACAAGACTCTTCCTTAGACCCGGTAGGTGCATGCGTTGGTATGAGAGGAAGCAGAGTCCAAACAGTAGTAAACGAACTTCAAGGAGAAAAAATAGATATTATTAAATGGACAGAAGATTTACCCACTCTAGTCGCAGAGTCACTCTCGCCGGCTGAAATTCAAAAAGTTTTAATTGATGAACAAAATAAAAGAATTGACGTAATTTTGACCGAGGAAAATTTGAGTAAAGCAATCGGAAGAAGAGGACAAAATGTAAGACTTGCATCAAAACTTATTAACTATGAAATTGATATATTAACCGACAAAGAAGACTCAGAGAGGCGACAAGCAGAATTTAAAGACAGAAGTCAAAATTTTATAAAAAATTTAGAGGTAGACGAAACACTTGGTCAACTTTTAGTTTCCGAGAATTTTCAAACTATTGAGGAAATTGCCCAATCAAAAATTGAAGATATAGGTAAAATAGAAGGTATAGAAGACTCAACCGCAGGCGAATTAATTACTAGGGCAAAAGAGTACTTAGAAAAAGAAAAAATTGAAATTTCAAACAAACTTAAAGAACTTGGTGTAGAAGATTCATTAATAAATTTAAAAGGCATGACACAAGGAATGCTAGTGGTTCTTGGCGAACAAAACATAAAAAAATTAAAAGATTTTGCTGAACTTTCGTCTGACGAGCTTATTGGTGGTATGGACGAAATTAAGGGTAAACGTATCAAAATTAACGGATATTTAGAGGACTTTGCTTTGACCAGAGATGAGGCAGATAATTTGATTATGTCTGCTAGAAAGATTGTATTCGAGGATTGATATGGTAGAGAGTAAAAAAAAAAAGACACTTACTATTTCGACGTCGTTCGATAAAAAAAAATTAGGTGAGTCTAATTTTCGAAGGGGTGAAAAAAAAGTATTTATTCCTGAAAAGAAAAGGTTTCCAAGAAATACAACAAAAAGCGGTAATTTTATAAATCAAAGTAATAATAAATTAAATCCAAATAAAAAAAATTTTGCAAGAAAGTTTGCTGAGCAACAAGCTACAAAAAGATTTATTCAGCCAGCCCAGAAAAAAAATGAAAAAACTAAAGAAAAGAATTTTGATAAAGCTTTTCCTTCAAGAAGGGAGCATAAACTAACTATATCTAGGGCAATGGATGTAGAGGAATTTGAAATTAAACAACGAAGTTTAGCATCTGTAAAAAGAGCTAGATTAAAAGAGAAAAAAAATCTGAAACCTGGTGAAGATATAAAAAAAGAATTTAAGAAAGTTATAAGAGATGTAAAAATACCAAAACAAATTACAATTCAAGAATTGTCTAATAGAATGGCAGAACAATCTTCAAATATTATCAAGTTTCTTTTAAATATGGGGGTAAAAGCTACGATTAACCATTCTATTGATAAAGATACAGCTGAATATATTGTCAAAGAATTTGGTCATGTTCCTGTTTTGGAACAGGCTATAAATGAAAATTTTGAAAAAAAAGATAATTTAGATAAATCCAATCTACATCCGAGACCTCCAATAGTAACGATAATGGGACATGTTGATCATGGAAAAACCTCTTTGCTAGATGCTTTAAGAAGTACAAATGTTGTCTCGGGAGAGCATGGAGGCATCACACAGCATATAGGCGCTTACCAAGTTTATAATGAAGAAAAAAAATTAATTACTTTTATAGATACACCTGGCCACGCAGCATTTACAGAAATGAGGGCAAGAGGTTCAAAAGTAACAGATATTGTTATTTTAGTAATTGCGTCAGATGATGGAGTTAAACCTCAAACAGTCGAGGCAATTCAACACGCTAAAGCTGCTAATGTTCCAATAATAGTTGCTATAAATAAATCTGATTTACCTAATTCTCAAATTGGAAAAATAAAAGATGAACTAATGAGGTATGAATTAGTAGCAGAAAGTTTGGGTGGAGAAACATTATTTGTTGAAGTTTCAGCAAAAAATAAAACAAATTTAGACAAGCTTAAAGAGACCATAATTTTACAATCAGAAATATTGGATTTAAAAGCTCCTAGGGACGGAAACGCAAAAGCAGTAGTTTTAGAGGCAAAAATTGACAAAGGAAAAGGGCCAGTATCAACTATATTAATTACTGGAGGAAAATTAAAAAAAGGTAATTATTTTGTTTGTGGTAATACGTGGGGAAAAATCCGAGCAATGATTGATTTTAATGGAAAAATAATTGATGAAGCTAATCCATCATGTCCAGTTGAGATTTTGGGAATGAATGAATCAGCAAATGCAGGTGATGAATTTTTTGTTGTTGACAACGAAGAAGAGGCAAAAAAAATAAATTCTTTTAGAAAAACAGGATCTAAAGATAAAAATATATTATCATCGCAAGATAAAACGAATATTTTTGAAAATCAAAGTACTAAAAAAGAGCTTAATATAGTTTTAAAATCAGATGTTCAAGGATCAAGCGAGGCGTTGAAAAATGCTATTAATAAAATTGAACATTCAGAGGTAAAACCAAAAATAATTTTATCAGATATCGGTATGATTAATGAGACAGATGTATCTTTAGCTAAAGCCTCAAACGCGATAGTAATTGGGTTTAATATAAAGCCTAATCGAGAAGCAAAACGTTCTGCAGATCAACAAAAAGTACGAATTGAATTTTTTAACATCATTTATAAGGCAATCGAGTTTGTTGAAAAATCGTTATCAGGTTTATTAGAACCTGAGAAGAAAGAAATTATACAAGGTACTGCAGAAGTATTACAAATTTTTAAACTTTCTAAATCTGGGAAAGTAGCTGGATCAAAGGTTATAGAGGGTGAAATTACAAGTACATCGAAAGCAAGAATAATTCGTGATGGAGCTGTAATTCACGATGGTAATATTTCAAGTATATTTAGAGAAAAAAATGCTGTTAAAGAAGTTAAAAATGGATTTGAGTGTGGAATATCATTTAAAAATTACGGGGATTTTAAAGTTAACGATAAGATTGAAGCTTATAAAATTAATATCATACAAAGAGAGTTAAAATAATGATTAGAAAATTAAATAGCACAAACTTTAACCATAGACATTTAAGGGTTGGGGAACTGGTAAAACAAAATTTAGGCCAAATTTTTTTAAGAAATGAGGCAAAAATACCCTCTTTAAATACAAAACTAGTAACAGTTACCGAGGTAAGGATGAGTTCAGATTTAAAGTCAGCTAGAGCTTATGTGATACCTTTAGGAGGAAAAGAGACAAAAAGAACTGTAAATACCTTGACTGAATTTTCCCATCTTGTTAGAAAAGCATTGTCAAAAAAATTGGACATAAAATTTCTTCCAAAATTATACTTTGTCGGAGATGAGTCATTTGATTATGCTGAACGGATTGAAAAGTTGATAAAAAAAAATAGTGAGTAAATGAAATCAAAAAAAGAAATAATCAAATCACTAGCCTCAAACAGTAAAGATGTAGGATCTACTGCAGTTCAAATAGGTCTACTAAGTGAAAAGATAAATAGGCTATCAGAACATTTTAAAAATTTTAAAAAAGATAAACATTCTGCAAGGGGACTTACAAAGTCAGTAAATCAAAGAAAAAGACTTTTAAGCTATTTGAATAAGAATGATCCAAAAAAATATAACGATGTTTTAAAAAAATTAAATTTAAGAAAATAGATGTTTAAAGTAAACAAAGAAGAAATAGATTTTGGTGGAAAAAAAATAATTTTAGAAACCGGAAAAATTGCTCGACAAGCAGATGGTGCAATTATTGCTACAATGGGGGAAACGGTGGTTATAGCTACTGTTGTCGGAGCAAAAAAAGCTAATCCTGAGACTGACTATTTTCCATTATCTGTAAATTATCAGGAAAAATATTATGCAGCAGGTAAAATACCGGGAGGATATTTTAAAAGGGAAGCAAGGCCAACAGAGTCTGAAACTTTGATTTCAAGATTAATTGATAGACCAATAAGACCTTTATTCCCAGAAAGTTTTAGAAATGAAGTTCAACTTTTACCAACTGTTCTATCTTATGATAATGAAAATGAAGCTGATATTTTATCAATAATTGCCTCATCAGCAGCTCTATCAATATCTGGATTACCATTTAAAGGTCCAGTGGGAGCATCAAGAGTAGGATTTATTGAGGGTAAATATGTTCTTAATCCAACAAAGAAAGAATTAGAAAATTCAAAATTAGATTTAGTTGTTGCAGGAACTAAAGATGCGGTTTTAATGGTAGAGTCAGAAGCATCAGGACTAACTGAAAAAGAAATGTTGGATGCAGTCAAATTTGGTCATGAGGGATTTATTTCTGTAATTAAAGGTATAGAAAAATTATCTAAAAAGTGTTCAAAAGAAAAGTGGAAAATTGAAGAAAAAGATTTTAGTAAAGTATCAAAAAAAATTGAAAAAGAACTTACCAAGGATTTAGAAAAAGCTTTTTCAGAAAAAGACAAAAAAACTAGATCAGATTTAATTAGTCAAGCTGGAGAGAAATGCAAAAGTTTGTTTGAAGGAGATGAAGATCTTTTAGAACATGAAATAATGTTACAACTGAAAAAACTTGAAAAAAATATTGTTAGAACAAGAATTTTAAAAAATAAAAAAAGAATTGACGGTAGAGGTTTGTCTGATGTAAGACCTATTAAATGTGAAGTTGGAGTTCTACCAAGGACACATGGATCAGCATTATTTACAAGAGGCGAAACTCAAGCTTTAGTGACTACAACTTTAGGTACCACAGATGATGAACAAAGAATTGAAAGTTTAGAAGGTTTAAAAAGACAAAGATTTATGCTCCATTACAATTTTCCTCCTTTCTCAGTTGGTGAAACTGGAAGAATTGGAACAGGAAGAAGGGAAGTTGGACATGGAAAATTAGCATGGAGAGCTTTAAATTCCTCTCTTCCTAAAAAAGAAAACTTTCCATACACACTTCGAATTGTTTCAGAAATTACCGAGTCTAATGGATCCTCCTCAATGGCTACAGTTTGTGGATCTTCACTTGCATTAATGGATGCAGCAGTTCCAATAGCAGAGCCAGTAGCTGGAATAGCAATGGGATTAATAAAAGAAAAAGATGATTTTTCAATTCTATCTGACATTTTAGGCGATGAAGATCATCTTGGTGATATGGATTTTAAAGTTGCAGGTACAAAGGATGGTATTACATCACTACAAATGGATATAAAGATTACAGGTATTACATTTGAAATTATGGAAAAAGCACTTGATCAAGCAAAAGACGGAAGAGTTCATATTTTAAATGAAATGAACAAAACTATTAAGTCTTCAAGAAAAGAAGTTGGAAAACACACACCAAAAATGGAGACTATTAAAGTTGATAAAAAAGATATTGCAACTGTTATTGGTAAAGGTGGAGCGACTATTAGAGAAATCGTAGAAAAATCTGGAGCAAAAGTAGACGTTAAAGACACAGGCGAAGTTACAGTAGCAGCTGCCAATGAAGAAATCCGAAAGATTGCAGTACAAATGATTAACGACCTTGTTGCAAAACCTGAGATGGGAAAAACATATAAAGGTAAAGTAGTAAAAATCATGGAATTTGGTGCCTTCGTAAACTTTTTAGGTAAACAAGATGGTCTTGTTCATATTTCTCAATTAGCAGCTAAAAGAGTTCAAAAAGTAACTGACGTTGTAAAAGAAGGTGATGAAGTTTCCGTAAAAGTAATTGGATTTGACAGAGGTAAAGTTAAACTTTCTATAAAAGAAGCTTCTTAAATTTTATATTCAAAATTTTGAGTTTTTTCATTAACACTTAATTCTCGAGCTCCATTTCTTAAGTGAAAATTACGTGCCATTTCTGTTAGAGGAGATAAAGTAACTAATCTATTTAAATGATTTGATTTTTTTATTTTTTTAAACACTTCTTTAACAATTAATTTTCCTCCACCTTTTTTCTTTGACCAAACAGTATAAGCTATTGCTATTTTTCCAATATTATCATTTCGCCAAGATACGCTCTGTAAATGAGCATCCTTAGTCATCAAGTCAAATTCTTCAATTGTTTTTGGAATTTCATTTGTATAACCAAAACACATTATTGCACATATTTCTTTTTTATACTTAACGCCAAATATTTTCCTACCATGACTAGTTCTAAATTTTATATCTAATTCAGGTCTGATTGGATCTTCTTTAGTGTTACAGGTCTCAAGTTCAACAAGCTCGGCTCCTTTAATCCAATCAAAAAAATTTTCAAATTTTTCCCTAATTTTTTTATTTAATTTAGACATTTTTGATTAAAATTATTATGTAATATTTTTAGGATCAGGCATTCCTGCTTTATTGTAACCAGCATCAACATAATGTATTTCACCAGTAACACCAGCGGCAAGATCACTTAGTAAGTAAAGTGCGGATTTTCCTACATCATCAATATCAACATTTCTTTTTAAAAATGAGTGATCTGAACTCCATTTATATAAAAACTTTGCATCACCAATAGCTGATGCCGCTAAAGTTTTTATTGGTCCAGCACTTATTGCATTTACTCTAATTCCTTTTACACCTAAGTCTCTTGAAATATATTTTACACTTGACTCAAGAGCAGCTTTACAAACACCCATTACATTGTAGTTAGGTATTACTTTAGTGGACTCGTATGTCAAAGTTAACATACTCGATCCATTTTTCATTATTTTTGATGCCTCTTTAGCTATCTCAGTGAATGAAAAACATGATACCAACATGCTTTTTGTAAAATTTTCTCTTGAGGTATCAATATACTGACCTGATAATTCTGCTCTATCCGAAAATGCAATTGCATGAACTACGAAATCAATTTGTGCCCACTTTTTTTTTATTTCCTCAAATGTTTTTTTAATATCATCTTTATTTTCTACATTACAATCTAAAAGGAATTTTGAATTAACAGACTCAGCTAGAGGCGTAACTCTTTTTTTTAGTGCGTCTCCAAGATATGTAAAAGCAAGCTCGGCTCCATTTTCTGAGAGTTTTTTTGCTATGCCCCAAGCTATAGATCGCTCATTAGCAACACCCATTATTAAACCTTTTTTACCTTTAACTAGATCCATTATTCAATCTTTTCAAAAATCAAAGTTGCGTTAGTTCCACCAAAACCAAAGCTATTAGACATTACGGAATTCAATTTCACATCTTTTTCAACCTTTGTAACAATTGGAAAACTCTTAGCTTCATCATCCATTTCATTTACATTTGCTGAGGCAGCAATAAAATTATTTTTCATCATTATTAATGAATAAATTGCTTCATGAACTGAAGCTGCACCCAGTGGGTGTCCAGAAAGAGATTTGGTTGAACTTATTTTTGGAACATTATCTTTAAAAGCACCTTTTATCGCTTTTAACTCTGTTATATCTCCCACAGGAGTCGAAGTTCCATGAGCATTTATATAATCAACTTTATTACGAGTTGTCTTTAGTGCTAAATTCATACAACGAGTCGCTCCCTCACCAGATGGCGCAACCATATCATAACCATCTGAAGTAGCTCCATAACCAGTGAGTTCAGCATAAATTTTTGCTCCTCTCGATTTTGCGTGTTCTAATTCTTCCAAAACTAAAACTCCTGCCCCCCCAGCTATTACAAATCCATCTCTAGTTTTATCGTAAGGTCTAGATGCTTTTTGAGGATTGTCGTTATATTTAGAAGATAACGCAGTCATAGCATCGAACATTGCTGTCATTGCAAAATGTATTTCATCACTACCACCAGCAAATATAACTTTTTGTTTTCCAAATTGGATGAGTTCCATTGCATTTCCAATGCAATGCCCACTAGTCGCACAAGCAGAACTAATTGTATAGTTAACACCTTTTATTTTAAAAGGAACAGCCAAGGTTGCCGAAGCAGTGCTTGCCATCGTCCTTGGAACAATAAATGGCCCCATTTTTTTTGGATTTTTTTCTCTTGTTTTGTCCGCAGCTAAAATTACATTTTCTATAGAGGGACCCCCTGATCCCATGACCATACCAGAATTTACATGACTTATATCTTTGTCCTCCAAACCAGAGTCACTAATAGCCTCTTTCATCGCTACATAATTATATGCTGATCCATTTCCCATAAATCTTAAAGCTTTTCTATCAACATAATCAGCAAGTTTAATATTTGGTTTTCCATGGACGTGGCTTTTTAAATTGTGTTCTTTATACTCTTCTGCAAAAGAAATTCCTGATTTGTTTTTTATAAGAGATTCGTAAACTTCTTTTTGATTGTTACCTAAACAAGAAACAATTCCAATACCCGTTACAACGACTCTCTTCATTGCTTATAAACTCCAACTTTTAAATTTTCCGCAGTATATATCTGCTTATCATCAGCTTTTAAAATACCATCTGCAAAACCAACAGTTCCACCTTCTGTTTTTAAAACTTTTTTCATATTAACTTCATAAGTTGCCATTTTAACTTTTTTTATAACTTCTCCTGTAAATCTAACAGAATTTACGCCTAAAGCACGTCCTTTACCTGGTTCACCCATCCATCCTAAGTAAAACCCAACTAATTGCCACATTGCATCTAATCCAAGACACCCAGGCATCACAGGATCACTTTTGAAATGACAATCAAAGAACCACATATTATCCTTAATATCTAATTCAGCTTTTATTATACCCTTTTTAAATTTTCCCTCACCCGATTGAATTTGAGTAATTCTGTCAAACATCAACATTGGAGGCGATGGTAAACGCGCATTCCCTTCGCCGAAAAGGACGCCATTCGCGCAGTCAATTAATTCGTTGTAGTTGTAATTGTTTTTTTGTTTCATTTTGAAAGCTAACAATTGCTTGAGTTTTTATCAATATCATATATAAAATTGAAAAATTATACAGTAAGTTAATGCATAAAATGAACAGCAAAAACAAGACTTTTATAGACAAACTCAGATCTTCAGGTCTCAGACCTACAAATCAAAGAGTGGAAATAAGCAAATTTCTTTTCAATAGAAAAAAAACATTTCATTTCACAGTTGAAGAATTAAAAAATTCTATGAATTTAAAAAGGTCAAAAAAAATTTCTACTGCTACTTTTTATAACACAGTGCATGCACTAAAAAGCGCAGGGTATCTAAAGGAATTCTCTTTGGAAAATAATACCTCGTATTATGATACTAATATTAAATCTCATCATCACTTTTTTGACAATGGGAAAGTGATTGATATTAAGAGCGACAAAATTACCTTTCATAAACTTCCAGATGCGCCAAAAGGCAAGAAAATCAAAAACGTTGAAGTTGTAATAAGATTAGAAAATAATAATTAATCCAAAAAAAAGATCTTGTTGTATTGACACATACTTTAGAATAATTATAAACTAGTTATAATTAAAATTTAAACATTATGAGCGAAGGTCTTAAAAAAAACGGAAATGGAAATGGTAAATGTCCTGTAATGCACGGGGGAGTTACTAAAGCAGGCGAGTCTAACACTTCACGACAATGGCCTAATAGTATAAATCTTGATATTTTACATCAACATGACACAAAAACTAATCCTCTACCTAAATTTGACTACAAAAAAGAGGTAAAAAAATTAAATTTTAAAGCACTTAAAAAAGATTTATTAAAATTAATGACTGATAGCCAAGAATGGTGGCCAGCAGATTTAGGAACTTATAGTGGCCTTATGGTAAGACTAACTTGGCACCAAGTTGGAACTTACAGGGAATTTGACGGAAGACCGAACGTGGGATCACATAGATTTTCACCTCAAGACTCTTGGCCAGACAACACAAACTTAGATAAAGCAAGACGTTTACTTTGGCCAATCAAAAAAAAATATGGAAATAGATTAAGTTGGTCAGACCTTATGGTTCTAGCTGGAACCATGGCTTATGAACACGCCGGATTTAAAACTTTTGGTTTTTCATTTGGTAGAGAAGATATTTGGGAACCTGAAAAAGATGTTTATTGGGGTAAAGAGACAGAACCACTAGCAGTCAATAGATATGGCGATCCAAAAGATCGTTCTTCTTTAGAAGCTCCACTCGCGGCATCACATTTTCAGCTCGTATATGTTAACCCTCAAGGAGTTGAAGGCAAACCTGATCCAGTAAGAACTGCAATGGATGTGCGTGAAACGTTTGGTCGAATGGGAATGAATGATGTAGAAACCGCCGCTCTCACAGTTGGGGGCCACTCTATTGGAAGAGCTCATGGTAATGGCAATCCAGACAATTTAGGTCCAGAACCTGCTGGAGCTGATATTCACGAACAAGGTTTCGGATGGAATCAAAAAAATGGAACAGGTGCTAACCAAATAACATCAGGCCTTGAAGGAGCTTGGACCACTAACCCTGACAAATGGGATCATCAATATTTAGATCTTTTACTCAATTACAAGTGGGAAAGTAAAAAAAGTCCAGCAGGTGCTTGGCAATGGGAACCTGTTAATCTTGAAGAAGATAAAAAACCAAGAGATTTAGGAGATCCAAATAAAAAAGCAAGATTAATGTTTACAGACGCTGATATGGCAATGGCAATGGATCCGGAGTATAGAAAAATTTCAGAAAGATTTTATGCAGATCCAAAGTTTTTTGAAGACTCATTTGCACGTGCTTGGTTTAAGCTAACACATAGAACGATGGGGAATAAAGGTAATTATATTGGTCCTTGGGCACCTAAAGAAGATCTGCTCTGGCAAGGAAACGTTCCATCTCCAAAAAAGAAATACAATGTAAATAAAGTAAAAAAAATGATTTCAGCTACCAGTCTATCAACCGGTGATTTAATTACAATTGCTTGGGATAGTGCTAGAACTTATAGAAGAACTGATAAAAGAGGAGGGGCTAACGGCGCAAGAATTCGATTAGCACCTATGAAAGACTGGGAAGCAAATGAGCCAAAAAAACTTGCAAAGACTTTAAAAATACTTGAAAACATAGCTAATAAAACAGGAGCAACTATAGCTGACACAATTATTCTTGCAGGGAATGTTGGGCTTGAAAAAGCGATTAAGAAAGCTGGTTCGAAAGTCAAAGTTCCATTTAGTCCTGGTAGAGGAGATTCATCTCAAGAGCAAACTGAGTTAAAAAGCTTCAAATGGCTAGAACCTTTACATGACGGTTTCAGAAATTACGCTAAAGCAGATTACTCTGTCATGCCTGAAGAACTTTTATTAGAACGTGCTTCTCTGATGGGATTAACTGCACAAGAAATGACTTGTCTAGTAGGAGGCATGAGAGTTCTTGGAACTAATCATCAATCTGCAAAAGATAAAGGAGTTCTCACAAATAAAGTTGGTGCTTTAACAAATGATTTCTTTATTAATCTACTGGATATGAAATATACTTGGAAACCGACTGGTAAAAACTCTTATGACGTAATCGACCGCAAAACAAACAAAGTAAAATATACTGCTTCCAGAGCAGACTTGGTTTTAGGGTCAAATTCAATATTAAGATCTTATGCAGAGGTATATGCTCAAGACGACAACAAAGAAAAATTCATAGAGGATTTTGTTAAAGTCTGGACAAAAATTATGAATGCAGATAGGCAAGATCAAAAAAAATTAAATTAAAATGACAGAATTAACATCAGGTATATTTAATGCTTCAAAAAAAGTCTACACTTCAAATAAAGGGTCTATATTAAGAACGATTGTTTACACAATTGGTCATTTCGCAATTGCAATCACTGTTTTAATGTTGGTTGCAGATGTATCTTTCTACATAGCATTAACAGATGCAATTGTTGAGCCACTTGCAAATTCTGTATGGTATTTTATTTTGGATAAGTTTTGGACTGCAAAAGTAATGAAAAAATCTAAAAACTAAAGTCTTCCTTTTAAGTTTTGTTTTTTTATCCAACCTGAATATTTACCTGTTTTAACTTTACACCAATTATTTTTACATTTTTTAATCAAACACAATCTTCCTATCTCTAGCATTGCCAGAGGTTTTGAATATATGGATGGTCGTTGAAACAGTATTGAATTATCTAAAATATTAAATGCTGCCTTTTTCTTTGACAATTGTGACCAATGTATCCATCCAGAGTTATTTTCATGATCTAAAATTTTTCTCCAATTATCTGATTTATCTAAAACTAATATTGGTAAAAATTTTTTTTCATAAACTATCTTTACTGGATAATCAAAAGATGGACCTTGTCTTAGGTTAACCTTATCATTTCTTAGTGTAAGATAATAACTCTCATCAGCAAAAGAAAGAGAATTTAAGAATACAATTATATAAGCTAAGACTATTTTACTTACCCAAGACATGTAAATGATTTCTACAACTTGAATTTTTTTTTAATTTTACTTTTCTAAAGTTTAAATCAAGAGCATTAAATATCATAATTTCATTTTTTAAAGGTTTCCCAATATTCAAAATAGATTTAACAACCTCATTGGCTTGCAATGAACCTGCAATACCTGCTAAAGTTGACATTATCCCCTCACTTTCGCAATTTTGATTGATCGATGGTAAACTTGGCATAAAACATCTTAAACATGGTCCATCTTTTCTAAAATCAAAATTAAAAATATGACCATCATATTTGCTAATAGCTGATGAAATTAAAACTTTTTTATATTTAATACAATAATCGTTTATTAATAGTCTAGATTTGAAATTATCAGTACCATCACAAATAAAATCATAATTTTTTGCAATCTTGTGAATATTTTCTTTATTAATTTTTTTTAAAAAAGTTTTCACGAGTATTTTTTTGTTAATTCTCTTAATAAAATTTTTTGAGACCATTACTTTAAATTTTCCTAAATCTTTTTTTGTAAAAAGCACTTGCCTACTTAAATTTGAGATTTCAACTTTATCGTTATCAGCAATACCTAAATTACCTACCCCTGAGTAAGATAAATAAAGCATTAATGGACAACCCAATCCTCCAGCACCAACTACTAAAACTTTTGAATTAAAAAGTTTTTTTTGACCTGATATGCCAATATTTTTAAGGATTAGTTGGCGAGAATACTTTTTAAGTTCAGAGCTATTTAATTCCATTATTAATTTAATCTTTTTTTAATATCTAAAAAAGAATTAATTATTTTTTTGGCTATTATAGAAGCTATAAATTTTTTTGAACCTTTCTTAATTTTTTGGATTTCACCATTATTTTCGATAATCGTAACTTCATTGAAATCTACGTTAAAACCCGTTTCTTTACTTGATACGTCATTCGCTACAACAATATCGCAATGTTTCTCATGCATCTTTTCAATAGAATTTTTAATAATATTTTCGGTTTCTGCAGAAAAACCAACTAAAAGTTTTGGTCTATGTCTATTATTTTTCCCTAAAAATTCTAATATATCAGGATTTTGCTCTAATTGAATTTTATCTAAATTTATTTTCTTTTTTAATTTTTGTTTATTTTTCATAACTGGTTTAAAATCTGAAACAGCTGCTGTACACACAGCGATATCGGTTGGTAAAGTTTTTTTTATTTCATTAAACATTTGTTTACCCGAGATTATTTTTTTAACTTTAATTTCATTTGAGTAATTAATATTTGTTGGTCCTGATATTAAAGTAGTTTTAATTCCTAGCCTAGATAGTTCTAGAGCAATTTCGTAACCTTGTTTTCCACTAGACTCATTTGATATGTATCTCACTGGGTCAATATATTCACGTGTAGGACCAGCTGTTACAGTTGCTCGTATATTTTTCTTTTTAAAATAATCTTTTTGTTTAAAAAAATTTTCTAAATATGAAATTATCTGTCTTGGACTAGACATTTTACCTTTTCCATACTCACCACAAGCCATCTCACCATCTTGAGGACCTATAAACTTATAACCATACTTAAATAAAGTATTTAAATTTTTTTGTGTGGCTTTATGTTCCCACATTCTTACATTCATAGCAGGAACTAGAAAGGTTTCTTTATCTGAGGCAAGAATGACTGTTGTAGCTAAGTCATCAGCAGAGCCTCTTGAAAGTTTTGACATAAAATTTGCAGTCGCAGGAAGAACTAGAATCGTATCAGCCCAACGAGAGAGAGCAATATGATCCATTTTTCCGTTATTTTTTTCACTAAATGTATCCTCAAAAACTCTACTTTTTGATAAAGAAGAAATAGACAAAGAAGTAACAAATTTCTTTCCAGTTTTAGTTAAGATTACTTTTATAGAACAACTTTTTCTTTGTAATAATCTTATCAAGTCTAAAGATTTATAGGCAGATATTCCACCTCCTATAATTAGTAATATTTTTTTATTTTTTAAATTCATAAATTATTAAAATACTATAAATACAGCTATTATAATACCTAAAAAAACTATAATCATATTATTTCTTAAATTTCTAAGTTTTAGTTCTTCAACTTCAAAATTTTTTCCGTTCAAAGCGCTTAGATTTAACTTTCCTTCCGCAATCATTTGAAGTGTTGTATTTGCATTATCCATAACTTTTGGTAGATCTGGAATTCTATCAAGTATATCTTTTGATAATTCAATCGTTTTATTTATTGCAGACTCTGGACCTTTGACACTTTTGATCCAACTTTCTAAAACTGGTCTCGAAATTTTCCAAATATTTGTATCTGGATCTAATTTTCTAGCAACACCTTCAACTACAACCATTGTTTTTTGAAGCAATAGCAATTGTGTTTGTGTTTGCATATTAAATTTTTCAGTAATCTCAAATAACTGCCCCAATAGATTTCCTCCAGAAATATCTTTTATTGATTGACCAAAAATAGGTTCACCAATCGATCGTAGAGCCTGAGCAAAATCATCCTTGGATGTATTTGGTGGAACTAGTCCTGCTAAAAAATGCATTTCGGCTACTTTTAAATAATCTCTCTCGATAAAACCAAAAAGAATTTCCGCTAAATATTTTTTGTTGCTTTTATCCAGCCTCCCCATAATGCCAAAATCCACCGGAATAATATTTCCTTCTTTATCAACAAAGAGATTTCCCTGATGCATGTCTGCATGAAAAAATCCATCCCTCACAGCCTGCTTAAGGAATAACTGAATTAAATTTGTAGAAACTTTCTTTAAATCTACATTTAATTTTTTCAATTTTTCTACTTCTCTTATTGAAAAACCCTCTATTTTATCTAATGTTAAAATTCTTTTAGAAGTATAGTTCCAATAAATTTTTGGAACTTTAATGCCATTATCGTTAATGGTATTTTCCCTTAGCTCACCAGCCGCAGCTGCCTCAAATCTTAAATCCATTTCCACATTTGTTATTTCTTTTAAAAGATTAATAACCTCAACTAATTTTAATCTTTTAGTTTTTTTAAAAACACTTTCTATTAAAAATGCTAGAAACATCAGAGCATCTAGTTCTTCATTAACAAGAGTATGAATGTTGGGTCTTAAAATTTTAATAGCTACATTTTTCTCGTCACCATCAATTTTTATCTTTGCAAAGTGGACTTGCGCTATAGAGGCTGCTGCAATAGGCTCACTTAATGATGAAATATTATTATAAGATTTTGATCCTATTTCATTTTCTATTATTTTTTTAGCTTTTTCATTGTCAAAAGCTGGTAATCTATCCTGAAGTTTTTCTAAATCGTTTGCAATTTTTTCACCTATTATATCTGGCCTTGTAGCTAAAAATTGGCCTAATTTAATAAATGTTGTGCCCATATCTTCTAAAGATTGACACAACTTTTCGCCAGGTGTTTTATTTAAATTTGCAATTTTTTTACTCGATCCAATAGAGCATAAATTAAATAAAATTTTTAAACTCATCGGGATAGGTTTTAATTGATCTAAAGTTTCAATAGCACCTGAAACAGATAATTTTCTTAAAATTTTTAATAAGTTATAAATTTTCTTAAACATTTTATATTTTCCAGCCTGAATGAATTGCCGCAATTCCACCAGATAAGTTTCTAAATTCTACACTTTCAAATCCGTTTGATTTGATGAGCTTTAATAATTCTTCCTGACTATAAAAATCATTTATACTGTTTATTAAGTATTCGTATGGTTCTGATTTGCCAACAATGTATTTACCTATATGAGGTATCATTTTTGAATATTTTTTATAAAACTCAGATAAAATTTCATTGTTAACTTTTGAAAATTCTAAACACAAAAATCTACCTCCTGTTTTTAAAACACGCCTGCTTTCATTGATAGCAAGCTTAATATTCGAAAAATTTCTGATTCCAAAACTCACCACATATATATCGAACGTTTCATCTTTAAAAGGCAGTTTTTCCGCCTGAGCGCGATACCATTTTACATTAGCTAAATTTTTTAATTTTTTTTCCCCTATTTTAAACATATTTTTATTTGGTTCTACGCAAGAAACTTTTCCAGAAAAATTAGTTTCTTTCAAGAAAGCTCTAGCGACATCACCTGTGCCTGAAGCTACATCAATTAAGTGCTGGTTCTGTCTAGGACTCATCCAGTGAATTAATTTACTTTTCCAAAGCCTGTGTGCACCAAAAGACATTAAGTCATTCATTAAGTCATACTTATTAAAGACTTCGTTAAAAACTTTTGTCACATATTGTTTTTTTGATTGATTTATATTTTTCATTTTTTATAAAGTTATATGCCAGAATTACCCGAAGTTGAAGTTGTTAGAAAATCGCTACAATCATTTATAAAAGGCCGAGAAATTAAAAAAGTATCAGTTTTTAATAGAAATTTAAGGTATAAAATTAGAAGAGATTTTGACAAAAAGATCATTAATCAAAAGATAATCTTTATAAGAAGAAGATCTAAATTTCTTTTATTAGGTCTCGAGAATCATAGCGTCATTTTAATTCACTTGGGAATGACTGGAAAAATTTTTATAATTAACGATTCTTCTAATAAAGTATTTAAAACAAGTTTTTATTATGAAAATGAAATTAACAAAAAACACAATCATTTTATAATTAAATTTAATAAATTCGTAAAGTTAATATATAATGATGTAAGAAAATTTGGTTTTGTTAAAATAATTCCATCTAAAAGTATAAAAGAAAACAATCATCTAAGACTATTGGGCCCGGAACCATTAAATAAAGATTTTAATTTCAAATATCTTAATACAAAAGTAAAGAATAAAAAAAAAAATATAAAAAATCTTCTAATGGATCAGAAATTAGTTTCTGGACTTGGAAATATTTATGTTAACGAGATTTTGCACCTTAGTTCTGTTAGTCCTCTCAAAGTTTCAAAAAATTTAAGTGTTCATCAAGCAAAAAAAATTGTAAAAAATATTAAAATAATTTTATTAACGGCAATTAAATCGGGTGGATCAAGTATAAGAGATTTTAAGGGAGCTTCAGGTAAGAAAGGTAATTTTCAACAAAAATTCATGGTATATGATAGGAATGGTCAGTTATGCAAAAAAACAGGATGTCGAGGAAAAATTAAAAAAATTTATATATCTAATCGTTCGACATTCTACTGCTTAAAATGTCAAAAATAGTTAAATGTTGACCTCATTATTCTTAACATATATATCTGGCTCAGATGCCTAATACAAAATCTGCAATTCGAAGAGTTAAAAGAGTAAAAAAACAATCTTTAGTAAATAAATTACGAAGAAGTAGATATAGACTAGCTATCAAAAAAATTAACAAATTAATCGAAAAAAAGGATTTGCAAGCTATCAAGAAATTTTACCCAAAATTTCAATCAGAATTAATGCGAATAGCTAAAACAGGGGTTGTAAAAAGGGAAAACGCCTCAAGAAAAATTGCAAGAATTTCTAAAAAAATAAAAAAAATCAATAAATAGTTGTAAACAATTTAAAGTTGTCTTGTTTTTTAAATCATTTGATTAAAAAAAAATCGTGAAACTATATATAGACAATTATTATTGGAGGTTGAATTATTATTTTTGATTTTCGACTTGAACGATAATTTTTTTAATTTTTTTTTATCTTTTTTTTAATTTCATCTTCAACGATTATTTTACAACTCAAACTCAATTATTTTTTTATTTAAGGAAAAATAAGTTGAATTGAAAAATTTTTTTAATTAAAAATAAATTTCTTTTAGTATGGAAAAACCATTTAAAATTGAAAAAAATTTAGTTTCAGAAGAGAACGTCCTTAATTGGGTAATAGTTCAGGAGAGTTTTCAAAAAGCTTTTGGTAGTGAAATCTATTCTAGCTGGCTAAAAAATATTTCTTTAATTAAAGAATATAACCATTATGTAATTTTAGGTGTTCAAACCAGATTTTTTAGAGATTGGATTACATCAAGATATGCTGATAAAATTTTAAGTGAATTACAAAAGCATAAACTAAGTATTAATAGAATTGAGTTTAAGATCGAAGGTGAAAAATTAAACACCAAATCTTTATTATCCAAACCAGATATAAATAAAATATCAGATATAAAAGATGGAGTTTTAAACTATAATCGTTTGAATCCAAATTTAAGTTTTGAAAACTTTATAACAGGCAAAAGTAATAATGTTGCTTTTCTTTCAGCAAAAAAGATTGCTTCCGAACTTTCTAGATACAATCCTTTGTTTATATATGGTGGAGTTGGTTTAGGGAAAACACACTTAATTAATGCAATAGGACTTGCATTAAAAGATACATCAAATGTTATGTTTATATCAGCAGAAAGATTTATGTATCAATTTATAAAATCAATTAAAAAAAACGAAATGGTAAACTTCAAAGATTTTTTTAGGAAAGCAAATGTTTTTATAATTGACGATATACAGTTTATTAGAGGTAAAGAAGGATTGCAGGAAGAGTTTTTCCATACATTTAATAGTTTATTTGATAAAAGTGCACAAATAATAATTTCGTCTGATCGCCCGCCAAATAGATTAGATAGAGTACAAGATAGAATAAAATCAAGACTATCAGGTGGATTGGTAGTTGATATTGGAGTGCCTGATTATGATTTGAAATTAAATATTTTGAAAAAGAAAATTAATGAATTTCAAAACTCTTTTCATGAGTACCCTAACTTAAGTGAGGATATAATTGATTATATGGCGAGGGAACCAAACTTAAATATTAGGGAATTAATTGGTATATTCAATAGAGTGGTTGCTTTTAGTAAAATGAACAAAAAACCATTGAATGTTAACGATTGTAAAATAATTTTAAAAGATGTTCATAATAACAATAAAGTAGTAAGTATTGATAAAATACAAAACGTAACATCCAATTTTTTTAGTATTAATTTGCAAGAAATGCTGTCTCAAAGAAGATCCAGGCCTTTAGCAAGACCTAGACAAATTGCGATGTATTTAGCTAAAAAATTAACTACAAGATCATTACCAGAAATTGGAAGAAAGTTCGCAAATAGAGATCATACAACGGTAATACATGCTGTAAAAACTATTGAAAAATTGTCTCAAGACAACAGTTTAATGAAAAAAAATATTGAAGAGATAACATCAATAATTTTGAGCGATTAAAATGCAATTTCAAATAAATCGTGACGTTTTACTCAAGTCACTTTCTATAGCACACAATATCATTGAAAGAAAAAATACTTTGCCAATTCTATCAAATGTATTACTTGAAATTAAAAAAGATAAATTAAATATTGTTGCAACTGATCTCGATATATTATTTCTTGATGAAATTACAGATTTTAAATTTAATAAAGAGGGAAGTACTACAACGTCAGCGACTGTGTTGTTTGATATATTAAAAAAACTACCCCAAAACACAGAAATATCTTTTTCTTTACAAAATGAAAATAAACTGAACATTTCTGCTGAAAATTCTAAATTCAATCTTCTTTGTTTACCAGTAGATAATTTTCCAAGTCTTAACGAAAATTTTCAAACAGACGGAATAAACATTAATGGTGAAAAATTTTTATCTTTATTAAATAAAACTAAAATATCAATGTCAAATGATGAAACCAGACACTATCTAAATGGAATTTATATACATATTACAGAGTCAGAAAAAACTTCCTACTTAACAGGAGTAGCAACAGATAGTCATAGACTTTCATCTAGTAGTATTATATTGGACAAGATTGATAATTTTAAACCATTCATTTTACCTAAAAAGGCGGTTTTTCAACTCTGTAATTTACTTCAGGAGAATAAAGAGAATATTTTACTAAACTCTAGTGAAACAAAAATTCAATTTAAGATTGGCAAGTCAAAGATAATTTCCAAAGTAATTGATGGAAAGTTTCCAGATTATAAAAAAGTTGTTCCACAAAAAAACAATAAAACTTTAGAAGTAGATACAAAGGATTTTATTCACTCAGTAGAGCGGGTAATAACAGTATCAATAGATAGAAAAGAAGGTGTAAAAATTGCACTCAAAAAGGGTGAAATCGAACTTTTTGTAAATAGCTCATCCTCTGGAGAGGGTAAAGAAAATTTAAAAGCTGATTATAATTCAGAAGATTTAACTGTTGGTTTTAATTCTAGGTATTTATTGGATATCGCATCCGAAATTCAGGACAAAAAACTTATTATGAATTTAAATGACTCTGTCTCACCGGTGTTAATACAAGATTACTCAGATAAAAATAGCTATTTTGTAATTATGCCTATGAAAATATGAAATTATTAGAATTTAGTTAAAAAAAATATTTTGTCTCATATTATCCTTATCAATCAATGATAATTTAATCTCCAGATAATGATACGTTTTATATAAGCGATAAAAAATGATATATTTATTTTTCTTTTAAGAAATGAAAAACAATACAAATACCAATTCAAATAAAACATATAAAGCAGACTCAATTAAAGTTCTGAAAGGACTCGACGCAGTCAGAAAAAGACCTGGAATGTATATTGGTGATACTGATGATGGGTCTGGCTTACATCACATGGTTTTTGAGGTTTTAGATAACTCTATAGATGAGGCAATAGTAGGTTTCTGTAAAAATATAACTGTTACAATGCATAAAAACAATTCAGTTACAGTTGAGGATGATGGAAGAGGTATTCCAGTAGATATACACAAAGGAGAGAAGAAGTCTGCAGCTGAGGTTATAATGACCCAACTTCATGCTGGTGGTAAATTTGATCAAGATTCCTATAAAGTTTCTGGTGGTTTACATGGAGTAGGTGTTTCTGTTGTAAATGCTTTATCAGAAAAACTAGACTTAACTATTTTTAGAGATCAAAAAGAATATGCAATATCATTCGAAAATGGAAAGACGAAACAACCTATAAAATTTATTAAAAAAACAAAAAAATCTGGAACCAAAATCAATTTTTTACCCTCAAAAGAAACCTTTTCATCTATTAAATTTAGTGCTGTTAATCTACAGAAAAAAATTAAAGAATTAGCTTTTTTAAACAAGGGTTTAAAGATTGATTTAATTGATGAAACTCATTCAAAAGCAAAAGTTTATGAAAATAAATATGATGGTGGTATAAGTGAGTTTGTTACATTTTTAGATCAAAAAAAGTCAATTTTGATAAATAAAAATGAGAAAGCTGTCTTTAAAAAACCTCTTTATTTACAAGGACAAAAAAATAATGTGACAGTAGAGTGTTCGTTGCAATGGAACGCAGGTTATTCTGAAGAAGTTTTGGCTTTTACAAATAATATTCATCAAAAAGATGGAGGTACCCACCTTTTAGGATTTAGAAGTTCATTAACAAGAATAATTAACAAGTACGCATCTGAAAAAAATCTTACTAAGAAAAATAAGGTTACAATTGGTGGAGAAGATATTAAGGAAGGTTTGACAGCAATTTTATCTATAAAAATGCCTGATCCTAAATTTTCATCGCAAACTAAAGATAAATTAGTTTCATCTGAGATCAGAAATATAGTTGAGAATATTGTTGGAGAAAAAGTTGCAGTGTGGTTTGATCAAAATCCATCTATAATTAAATCTGTTCTAGATAAGGTTCTTCAAGCAGCTTTAGCAAGAGATCTTGCAAGAAAAGCTAGAGATAGTGTTAGAAGGAAAGGAACGCTAGAATTATCTGGTTTACCTGGGAAACTAGCGGACTGCCAAATATCTTCTATGGAGGGCACTGAGCTATTCATTGTAGAGGGTGATTCTGCCGGTGGTTCAGCAAAACAAGGGAGAAAAAGAGAATTTCAAGCAGTTTTACCTTTAAGAGGAAAAATTTTAAATACATATGTTAACGATTCAAAAAAAATCAACGGTGTAAATGGTTCAAGTGAAACAAAAGCTTTAACAAAAATGATGTCCTCTAATGAAATAGTCACATTAATAAATGCTCTTGGAACTGGCTCAAAGGATTTTGATATTGAAAATTTAAGATATGAAAAAATCATAATAATGACTGATGCAGATGTTGACGGTTCACATATCAGAACTTTATTATTAACTTTTTTTAACAATAAACCATTTAATCAATTAATAGAAAAAGGTCATTTATATTTAGCTCAACCACCTTTATTTAAAGTAACAAAAGGAACTAAAAGTACATACATAAAAAATGAAAAAGATTTAGAAAATTATATTTTAAAATCATCAGAAAATGGGACAAAAAAATTAAAAAAAACTGATTTAGAAAAATTTCTAAGCGATGAAAAACAAAAATTAAATATTCAAAGATTTAAGGGTTTAGGAGAGATGAACCCAGAAGAACTTTGGCAAACAACTTTAAATCCTGAAAACAGAACACTTTTAAAAATTGAGTATTCTAAAGGTAGTAAAGAAAAATCTAAGGAAGACCAAAATATAATTAAAATACTTATGGGAGATGAAGTTGCTCCAAGAAAAGATTTTATAACAGAAAAAGCCTTAGAGGTAGAAAACCTAGATATATAACCAATATGAAACTATCTGATCTTCTTAAATTTGAGGAGGATTTACTCTTAGAAAAGAAGACAGTAGTCATTCTTAGATGGATAGCCCTTATTGGCCAACTTTTAACAATTTATTTTGTTCATTTTATTGTTGGTTTTAATTTACCAATAATTTTTTGTTCTTTAACAATCTTTTGTGGCGGTCTTACTAATATATTCATACAGTTTAATTTTAGAAAAAATCAATTAAGCAATATAGAATCCACAATTCTTTTATTTTACGATGTTATTCAATTAGCAGTTTTAATATATTTAACTGGTGGTGTTACTAATCCATTTATAATTTTTCTTATTGTACCAGCACTAATAAGCTCTACTTTATTAAATCTAGCGAGCACCCTTTTCTTATCAATAATAACTATTATGTCCTTAATACTTTTAACTTTTAATTATTACCCTTTACCAAGTGAAGGGAATTTACATTTTCATGTTCCTGATTATTATATTTATTCTATTCCCTCTGCTTTAGTCATAGCCTTAATTTTTCTTAATTATTTTGGTTTTCGTTTTGGCTATGAAGCAAGAAGAAGAGGTAATGCTTTAAATAAATTAGAACTTGTACTTGCAAAAGAACAAGAGTTAGAGTCAATTGGTCACCAAGCAGCTGCAGCAGCACACTCTTTGGGAACACCATTATCAACAATAACTGTAATTGCTAAGGAGCTTAAAAAAGAAATAGTTGATAATAAAGAATTTAAAGATGATGTGGATACTATTTTAGAACAAGCTAAAAAATGTGGCGACATACTTAAAAAAATATCTCAGAATCAAATAGTAGATGATGAATACGTTAAAAATATTACGCTTCAGGATTTACTTTTTGAAATAACAAAATCTTTTGAAAACATAACTGAGAAGAATTTAAATTTAAATTTAGAAAACGCAAAAAAAAGAATTTCAATAAAAAGATCTGCAGAATTAACATACGGAATACGTAATTTTGTTGGAAATGCTGTAAAATTTTCAAAAAAAAATATAAATATTAATTTGGTAGGTAATAATCAAACAACAACCTTACAGATTTCTGATGATGGCCCAGGATTTCCAGATGATATTTATAAAATTATAGGGGAACCCTACATTACTACCAAATCAAAAAAACTTAAATCAAAAGCAGGCTTAGGATTAGGAACATTTATAGGAAAAACTTTATTGGAAAGAAAAAAAGCTAACATAGAATTCTTGAAATCTAGTAATGGTGGCGCATTAGTTGAAATTTCGTGGAATAACAAAGATTTTGTTTGAAATTAGTTATCTAGGTTGCTGTTGTGTTAAACAATGAATTGTTCCAAATCCCCAAACAAGTACCGAACAATCAATTGGAATAATCTTTCTATTTTTAAAATGTTTTTTGAATATCCTTAAAACTACTTTATCATTTGAATCATTAAAAATTGGAACTAAAACGATTTTATTTGCAATATAAAAATTAAGATAACTTGCAGGTACTCTTATACCTTTAATAAATTTTGGTTTTGGCATAGGCAAATAAATAATCTTAATTTTTTTATTTTCTTGATTTTTAAATTTTTTTATTATTTTAATATTTTCGTCTAAATTCTTGAAGTTTTTTTCTTTTTTATTATTTTCCTTGGCAATGAATATTTTATTTTTTTCAACAAATCTGGCAATATCATCAATATGTCCATGCGTATCATCACCACAAATACCATTATTTAACCAAATTATTCTTTTAATCCCAAAGTATTTATTAAATATACGATAATAGTCTGACTCGGTAAGACCTTTATTTCTTTGTTGAACTTTACTAAGCAAACATTGTTTTGTAGTTAAAAGATAACCACTTCCATTAACATCAATTGATCCACCTTCGAGAACAATTTCTTTATTTTTATATTTTGGATTTATCAAATGTGTTTTAGTGGTTTTTTTGACTTTAATATATGCTTTATTATCCTTTTTGAAATTCTTGTATTTTGACCAAGCATTAAATTTCCAGTTTGTGAGAAACTTCCTACCCTTATTATCTTTAATAAATATTGGTAAAAAGTCCCTAGTCCAAGCCCTATTAGTTTTACAAATAATAAAATTAATATTAGTAAATTTGGTTTCAAGAATTCTTAAAAAGAAAGTTGCTTTATTTTTTTCAGATTTATCTTTAACTAAAATATTAACTAACTGCACTCTTGATAATTCACTTACTATTTTCCCAAATACAAATGGTATTTGGTCAAATTTACCCGGCCAATCGTCCTTATTATGTGGCCAGGCTATCCATGTAGATTTTTGAGGTTCCCACTCAGCTGGCATCCTTAGTATGCCTTTATATGCTATCTTAGGCATCCTTGGGGTTATTTAATATATCTTTGTAAGAGTCGATTCTCCTATCTCTAAAAAAAGGCCAATGTCGTCGTACATTCTCAACCTGTTTAAAATCTATATCACAAATAACAGTTTTTTCCCCAAGTTTAGCTTCAGCAATTATATTTCCACTCGGATCAAAAACAATTGTGTTTCCCCAGAATTCTAATTTTTTAGAACCTTGTTTTTCAACACCAACTCTGTTGACTGCAGCAACATAAACACCATTTGCAATAGCATGAGATCTTTGTACTGATATCCATGAATTGAGTTGAGATTTTCCATACCTCTTTTTTTCTTTGGGATGCCAACCTATAGCTGTAGGATAAAAAAGTATTTCTGCACCTTGTAAGGATGTAAGTCTAGCTGCTTCAGGAAACCATTGATCCCAACAAATTAAAGTGCCAAGATTACCTTGATTTGTTTTAAAAGATTTAAATCCAAGATCACCAGGTGTAAAATAAAATTTTTCATAATATTGCGGATCATCTGGTATATGCATTTTTCTATATTTACCTGCTAGTCTCCCCTTCTCATTTATAAGCACAAGGCTATTGTGATAAATACCTGTTGTTTTTTTTTCAAAAATTGGTGCGATTATTATTATTTTAAGTTCTTTAGCTAATGAACAAAAAATATTAGTTGTTTTTCCAGGAATTTTTTCAGCTAGGTCAAAATTAGAGTGTTTTTTTTGCTGACAAAAATAATTTGATAAAAATAATTCTGGTAAACATATAACCTTTGCCTTTTTTTTACATGCTTCTCTAATTCTTTTTATGGCAGAACTCATGTTCTTTTTTTGGTCAGATGACATTTTCATCTGTATTAGAGCTATTCTTGTTTTTGTCATTTTCTAGAATAATTTTTGGAAATTTCTTCTTTCTCTATTTTTCCAATTTTCACGATGATAGGCATCACTGGCAATTAATGGAAGTACACTTGTTGCTTCAGCAAATACCATTTGTTCTTTCGTGGTATCTACTTTGCCCCAAGAACTCGCTTCCTTTAATGTGGAACTACTACACGCTCCGTCTCTTGTGTCTGCTACAGTAATCTGTATTGCATATTTGTGCATATCAACTTTCTTTCCTAAAAGTTCAGCACAAACAACAGTATCTTGAACAAAGTTTTTTGGAACACCCCCACCAATCATGAATAATCCTGATGTTTTAGATTTCAATTTAATTTCGGTAAGTTCTCTAAATTCTCTTACAGAGTCAATTGTAATATGTTTTTTTGGGTTTTGCTCCTGGTGCATGACAAGGCCAAATCCTGCTGAACTATCGGTAAAAGCTGGACAAAAAATGGGAACATTATGATCGTAAGCTAATTCTATTAAAGAATTTTTCTTTTTAGCATTTTTCTTTAAATATTTTCCAATTTCTCTAATAAATTCTCTAGAAGTATATGATTTTGTAGGTAAACTATTTGCTATATCACATATTGTTTTGTCACATGCCTGTAGTTGTTCTTCATCAATATATGTGTCGTAAATTCTATCTATGTAATTTTCTCTTAAAACCTTATCATCTTGGAATTGGTTACCTTGATAGTGTTTAAACCCTAATGACTCAAAGAAATCCATGTCTATTATTGAAGCTCCAGTGGCTACTATTGCGTCAACCATATTGTATTTAATTAAATCTGAGTAAAGGTTCATACAACCTGCTGCAGAAGTTGATCCTGCAATTGTTAAAAATATTGCACAATCTTTATCATTTATCATTTCATTATAAATTTCTGCAGCTTTAGCAGTGTCCCTTGAGGTAAAGGACATCTTTTTCATAGACTCAATAATTTTTCTAGAGTCAAATGAAGTTATATCTATATGTTCGACTTCAGATTTTAATAGTGATTTTTTGTTATGTCCGAGAGACGGACCATTTTTTTTATTCATTACGCAACTAAGAAGTCAATATTTTCTTCTCGATCATACATCGAAAGAATTGGCTTATCATTTAATTGGTAATTTGCGTCAGAGAAAAAACCGTTAAATTTTGTTCTAAAAGTAGTACCATAAGCTCCTAATTGTCCAAGCTCAATATAATCACCTTCTTTAATATTATTTGGCAATAAGAATGGTCCCTTCATATAGTCAAGACTATCACATGTTGGTCCATAAAAATTAAATGCTGTTTTTTTCTTTGAAACTACTCTGCCATTTGTAATCATTTTTGCCGGTAACACAAAATTTGGCACGCCTGCATCAAATAAAGATCCGTAGGTCCCATCATTTATATAAAGTTTATTTTTTTTCTTTAAAAGAACTTTTACTATAGTTGAGCCTGCTTCTGCTACTATTGCTCGTCCTGGTTCACAAAATATTTCTGGTATTTTCTCTAGTTTTAAGTTTTTTAGGGATTCTTTAATTACATCTAAATAATTATCTAGGGGTTCAGGAATTAAGTCAGGATACATAGCTGGAAAACCACCGCCTACATTAATTACATCTGGTACAATTTTAGTTTTTTTAATAATTTTACCAATTTCATTTATCCCTTTTGCAAAAGAAATTTTGTGCATACATTGAGATCCAACGTGGAAACTTAACCCAACCCTTTTTGCATGCGCTTTACAAAGTCTCAATAAACCTAATGCTTCACTTGATGTTGCACCAAACTTTCTTGATAAATCTATTTCTGCATGTTCATTTGAAATACTTACTCTTACGTATAAGTTTAAATCTTTTGCATTATTTGTTTCATCAAGAATTTTAAGTAACTCATCTTTTGTATCTAAGGCAAAATCTTTTACATTATATTTCGCATAAGCTTCTTTTATACTTTCTCTGTTTTTTACAGTATGCATGAAGTATACTTTTGCTTTATTATTAATTTTTCTCACTAATTTTACTTCATTGAGTGATGCAACATCAAAATTTTCAATTCCATTATCACTGATAATTTTAATTACTCTTTCGTCAGGATTTGTTTTTACAGCGTAAAGAACTTTTCCAGGGAATTTATTTTTAAAAAATTCTACCGATTTCTTAATTGAATCAGGCCTAATACAATAGACTGGGTCTTCTGGTTTCAATGTGTTAACTAGCTCGTTAACGTCACTAAATTTTTGCATTGTTAAATGTGTTCCCTCGTTTTATTACACAATAAGCTTTTCAAAAAATTAATAAAAAAGCTTTCTAAATTGCGTATTTAACGTTTTTTCAATCTATGTAAAGAAAATAATTCAATATTGTCGCATTGTAATATTTGCCGTAGTGTCTATATGACAGTTATGAAACGTTCAATAGAAACACCTCCAGGTTTTAAAATAACCGACTTCGAGGATAAATCTCTTCTCATTGTTGATGACGATGATCCGTTAAGAGATCGGCTTTCTAGAGCCATGGAGAAGAAGGGATTTGTTGTCAGAAACTCAAAAACTGTTGAAAATGCTATTAAAATGGTTAAATCCCAGCCCCCAAAATTTGCCTTGGTGGACCTTAGATTAGAAGATGGCAATGGTCTAGATGTTGTTCAGGAGATAAATAAGGCAAAAAATGACAGCCGAATAGTAATGCTCACTGGTTATGGAAATCTACCCACGGCTGTAGCTGCCGTGAAAGCAGGTGCTATAGATTACATGGCTAAGCCAGTTGATGCTGATGATGTGGAGGCAGCTCTATTAGCATCCCCAGATTCGAAGGCTAAACCACCTGAAAATCCTATGTCAGCCGACAGAGTCAAATGGGAGCATATCCACAGGGTATTCGAATTATGCAACAGAAATGTCTCTGAGACCGCAAGAAGACTAAAAATGCATAGAAGAACTCTTCAGAGAATACTTTCTAAAAGATCACCAAACTAAAATATTAAGACTTTTTAAATTTGAATAGAGCAGGAATTATTAAAGTTAAAAGAACAACTTTAAATAGCTCAGCTAATAAGAATGGTTGGGCACCAAGCTTAAATATTGGTTTATCCCATCCAATTAATGAACCTAACCAAATCATTCCTAATAAATAAATAAAACTTACGGAAAAAATAAGCTTAATAAGATTTTTAAAAAAATTATTCGTATATTTAAATATACCAGCTAAATAAACTGTTACTAGGAAACCAATTAAATAACCCATCGTTGGTCCAGTAAAGTAAATTATACCTACTCCTTTTTCAGGAGTTCCAGCAAAAACAGGTAAACCAGCTATACCTTGAATTAAATAAAGTGAAACAGTAAAAAGACCTAATTTCCAACCGAGAGAGACACCTAGAAGTAAAACAACAAAAGTTTGCATTGTCATAGGGACCGGATAAAAAGGAATTTTTATTTTTGCAGATACTGCTAATATTATCGTACCACAAATTGCAATGAACAAATTTTTTATTACAGAAACTTCTTTTAAATTTTTGATTAGTTCCATTAGTTATTATTACTTCTATTTTTGAAAAAATCTACTTATTTGTTACTTGTAAAAATATGTCCTCTAAATCACCTTCATCGGTAGAAATATCAAGTATTTCAACATTATTTTTTACTTTATCAATAATTTGATCAAATTTAATTTTTTTCTTATCATAGCTTGCAGTAATTTGACCATTACTTTTTGTGAATTTAACACCATCTAATTTAATTTTTTCAAAATTTTTTGAGTCCTTTACCTTAAATTTAATAATTTTACCTTCAATTCTTTCAAGCATTTTCTGAGTACTATCTAATGCTACCAAATTACCTTTGTTTATGATCGCAATTCTACTACACATTTCTTGAGCCTCATTTAAATTGTGTGTTGTTAATACAATAGTTATACCTAACTTGTTGAGTTCTCTTATATTCCCCCATAAATTTTGTCTAAGCTCAACATCTACACCTGCAGTTGGTTCATCCAAAAATAAAATTGGTGGCTGATGTACCATTGCTTTTGCTATTAATAATCTTCTTTTCATACCTCCTGATAAACTTCTTGTGTATGCATTGGCTTGTTTATCAAGTGAAACTGTTTTTAAAATTGAGTCTGTAATTCTATCCTCACTCTTTACACCATAAAATCCGGCCTGCAGTTCTAAAAGTTTTTTTGGGCTAAAAAAAGGATCAAAATTAACTTCTTGTGGTACAATTCCTATACAAGCTCTCACTTGTCTAGGATTTTTATCAAGATCGTATCCCCATACAGTTACTTTGCCTGATGATTTCATTACTGTCCCAGCTAAAATATTTATAAATGTAGTTTTTCCAGCACCATTTGGACCTAAAAGCCCAAAAATCTCGCCTTGCTTTACTTCCAAACTTAAATTTTTTAGTGCCAAAACTTCTTGTTTTAGTTTATTACTTTTTGAATAAACTTTAGTTAAATTTTCAGAGGATAATGCAATTTTGTTCATAATTTAATGTTATTATAACATTAAAAAAATTAAGATATCATTACAAAGATGAGCACAATAAAAAAAACAGATCATTTTTATTTAGTAGATGGGTCTGGTTATATTTTTAGAGCTTATTATGCTCTCCCACCATTATCCAGAAAAAGTGATGGTTTACCCACAGGAGCTGTAAGTGGTTTTAGCAGCATGCTCTTTAAACTTTTAGAAGAGGTGAGATCAGATGACTCAAAAAATAAGCCTACACATTTTGCAGTAATATTTGACTCTGCAAGAAAAAATTTTAGAAATGAAATATACAAAGATTATAAAGCGAATAGGTCGGAAGCGCCTGATGATTTAGCACCACAATTTGAATATATAAGGAAAGCAGTTAAAGCCTTTAATCTACCTTCAATAGAGCAAATTAATTATGAAGCTGATGATTTGATAGCAACCTATGCTAAACAAATAATTAGTCTTGGAGCAAAAGTTACAATTATTTCTTCGGACAAAGATTTAATGCAGCTTGTATCAAATAAAATTAGATTATTTGATCCAATGAAAAGTAAAATTATTGGAGAAAAAGAAGTGATAGATAAATTTGGTGTAAAACCTACTCAGGTAGTTGACGTCCAATCATTAGCAGGGGACTCCTCAGATAATATTCCAGGTGTTCCAGGCATTGGTATTAAAACAGCATCTGAATTAATAAACAAATTTAAAACATTAGAAAATTTACTTAAGAAAGCTGAGGAAATACCTCAAAAAAAAAGAAAAGAAACTTTAATAAATAATAAAGATTTAGCTTTGGTAAGTAAAAAATTAGTAACTCTCAAAGATGATGTTCCAATTAAAAACAAAATTGAAACTTTTGATATTAAAAAAATTGATAAGAATAAACTTTATGAATTTTTAAGAGAAATGGAATTTAACAGACTTTTAAGTCAGGCAATTAACTTTTACGGAGAACCCGATGGAAAAGTAGTTGAACAAAGTGTCAAATCAGTATCAAAAAAAATTGACGTCACTAAGTACAAAACCATAAATAAAATTGCTGATTTTGATAAACTATTAAAAAAACTTGAGGATCAGTCATTAATATCTGTGGATACTGAGACATCATCACTAAATCCTCTAGAAGCAGATCTCGTAGGTATATCTGTTTGTTATTCACCAAATGAGGCCTATTACATTCCTGTTAAACATAAAAAAGAAAACTGTTTAAACAAAAAAGTAGTTATAGAGAAAATTAAAAAAATTTTTGAAGATAAAAGTATTAAAAAAATTGGTCAAAATATTAAATTTGATAATTTAATTTTAAAAAAAGAAGGTATTAATACCAATCCAATTGAGGATACCATGTTGTTATCCTACACACTAGATGCAGGACTAAATAGGCATAATTTAGATACATTATCTGAAATTCATTTAGATCATAAAACTATTTCTTACAAAGATTTAGTTGGTTCTGGAAAAAACAAAATGATCTTTGAAGAAGTAGATTTAAAAAAAGCAACAGAATATGCAGGAGAAGATGCAGATGTAACTTTTAGATTATTCGAAATATTAAAAAGTAGATTGGACAAAGAAAAACTGAATAGAATTTATGAATCTTTTGAAAAACCTCTGGTTCAAATTCTTTCACAGATTGAAATGAATGGAATAAAGATAAATAGTGAATACCTTAAAAAATTATCAAAAAATTTTATGGAAAAAATTAAAAAAATCGAAAAACGAATCTTTTTGATAGCAAAGAAAGAATTTAATATAGGATCTCCAAAACAACTTGGAGAAATAATCTATAATGAACTAAAAATTACAAACTTAAAAAAAACAAAAAAAGGTAGTTTAGCTACAAATGCAAATATTTTAGAAGATTTAGCTTTAAAAGGATACGAATTTCCAAAGTTGGTTTTAGATTGGCGTCAATTATCAAAATTAAAAAATACCTATACAGATGCTCTTCAAGATCATGTTAATTCAAACACTAAAAGAGTACATACTTCATTTCTTTTGGCCGCAACAAACACTGGAAGACTAGCCTCTAGTGATCCAAATTTACAAAATATACCAATCAAAACAGATGATGGAAGGGAAATTAGAAAAGCATTTATAGCTGAAAAAAATAACATTTTAATTTCAGCTGATTACAATCAAGTTGAAATGAGAATTTTAGCAGATTTAGCAGAGGTAAAAGAACTTCAAAAAGCTTTTTTGAATAAAGAAGATATTCATACGCTGACTGCAAGCCAAGTATTTAACGTACCTATAAAAAAAGTAGACCAAAATTTGAGAAGGAAAGCTAAAACTATAAATTTTGGTATTATTTACGGAATCACCCAATACGGTCTAGCGAAACAAATTTCTGTATCAAATCAAGAAGCATTAGATTTCATTAATGCATATTTTAAAAAATTTCCTGAAATAAAAGATTACATGGAAAAAACAATCAAGTTTTGCAAAAAAAACGGATATGTAAATAATATTTTTGGCAGACGTATTCACCTAAAAGGTATAAATGATAAAAATTTTAGTGTTAGAAGCTTTCAAGAGAGAGCTGCAATAAATGCACCAATTCAAAGTTCAGCTGCTGATATCATTAGACTTGCAATGATTAAAATTGACGACTTAATAAACTCAAATAAAATATATAAAGCAAAAATGCTTCTACAAATACATGACGAATTAGTTTTTGAGTGTCAAAAATCGAATCAGAAGAATGTTGAAAAAATTGTGAAAAAAACGATGGAGTCAGTTTCTAGCTCTGATTATCATATGTTTAAAATCCCATTAGATGTAAATGTTAATTCTGGTAATAATTGGGATGAAGCTCACTAAAATATAAATTGCCTAAATTTTGACAATTTAATTTAAACTATTAGGATATTATTATGTCTAAAACTATTGCACTTGTTGATGATGATAGAAATATATTAACTAGCCTCAGTATAGCTCTCGAGAGAGAGGGCTTTAAAGTGCAAACATATATAGATGGAGAAAGTGCTTTAGTTGGTTTATCTCGAAACCCTCCTGATTTAGCTGTCGTTGATATTAAAATGCCTAGAATGGACGGAGAGGAACTTCTTAAAAGGATAAAAAAAAAGATGTCTATTCCAATTATATTCCTTACTTCAAAAGACGAAGAAGTTGATGAACTTCTCGGCTTAAAGCTTGGTGCAGATGATTTTATAAAAAAGTCAGGAGGATTTTCAATCAAGGTTTTGGTTGAAAGAATAAGAGTTCAATTAAGGAAAAAAAGTAATTCTCAAGATGAAACTAAAAATCTAATAGTTCATGGAAAGCTTAAATTAGACCCAAGCCAACTTGAGTGCCAATGGAATGGAAAAAATCTTCCTGAAAAGTTGACTACAACAGAATTTTTAATAGTAAAAGAATTAGCGCAAAGACCAGGGGTAATTAAGGAAAGAGCACATCTCATGGATATAGCATATAAAGAAAATACTGATATAGAGGATAGAACAATTGATAGTCACATCAAACGAATTAGAAAAAAATTTAAAAAAGTTGATGAAAAATTTTCTTCAATTGAGACACGTTATGGCAGTGGGTATAGGTGGAATATTAATTAATGAATTTAGTGAAAAGTTCATCTTCTATTTTAAGAAAATTTTTAATTTTCAATTCACTAATATTTTTAGTTTTGGGTTTATTTACATTTTTCTATTTGAATGCTATTCAACCAAATTTAGTGAAGCAAAGAGTAGAAAAACATACTGTAATAATAAATAATACTTCGAATCATATTGAGAGACTAAAAATAAATTTTGAAGAAAAAGATTTAAAAAGTTTTTTATTATCAACAAGATTTCTATTTCAAAACTTAGAGAGAGTTCAATTTTTTAGTGCCGATGGTAAATTAATTGGTGACACGAACGTAATTGATCTAGACCAGAATGTTTTTGTTAGATCCGATGCAGTAATTCAAGAAAATCTAGACTCCAACTCAAACATAATTAGCGAAGAACTATCAAAAGATAGATCTATTCAAAAAAAAACTAGTATAGATGAATTAATTTTAAACAAAAAAAACAATGAACCAATTGTAACTGAAGTTAAAGAAAATGATAATTTTTTTATTAAGACATTAGATGGTCTTATAATTGACAATGAAATTTTAGGCTACATAATGGTAACTGAACAGGCAAACGAAATCTTAATTGCAGTTGAAGAAAGAAGAAATTTTATTTTAAGAACTGTAATTGCTATAGCTATAGCAATATTTATTTTTTCAATATTTCTAAATAAATATATTCTTACTCCAATTGCAGCTTTAGTAGGTTACACAGAGGCCATTAAATCAAAAGATGATTCATCAGGAAAAATAGAGAGATTTTTAAAAAGAACAGATGAACTTGGTTTACTCTCAAGATCATTAAATAATATGACAACTGATTTACAAGAGAGAACAAGAAGAGCAGAAAATTCTTCTGCTGATTTGGCTCATGAAATTAGAAATCCATTAGCTTCATTAAAAGGTGCTTCAGAACTTTTGGAAAGTTCTTCGGACAAAAATGAAAGAGAAAAATTAATTAAAATTTTAAGTCATGATGTTGAAAGAATTGACAGATTAATTACAGACTATTCTCAAATGCTAAAAGATGAAGCCTCACTTTCAAGAGAAAAAATGAAAAAATTGGATCTTCAAATTTTAGTTAAAAATGTTGTTGATGAATTTGAAAGTAATTCAAAAGTAATAGATAAAGGAATAAAATTCAAAATTATTAAGGAAAAACCAAATGGTTATGATTTCAAACTTTTTGGTATAGATAACAGGCTAGAGCAAATATTGGCTAATTTGTTAGATAATGCTTTATCTTTCAGTCCTAGTAAAGGTGAGGTAATAGTTTCAATTAAAGGACATAAGGATTTTGTTTCTTTCAAAATTAAAGATCAAGGCCCAGGATTTAGCGAGACAAATACTGAAAAAATATTTAAAAGATTTTACAGTAATAGACCTGAAAAATTTGGAGAACATTCAGGTTTAGGTTTAAATATCGTAAAGAGTATTGTGCAAATGCATGGAGGCAATGTTTGGGCTTCAAATAGGTCTGATAATGAAAAAGGTGCTCAAATTGAAGTAGAGCTACCAAAAAAATATAATCAATAGTGACCACTTGATTACTATAAATTAAATTGTTACAAGATTTTGATAAATGAGCCAAGATTTTAAAGTAAAAGACATAAATTTAGCTGACTTTGGCAGAAAAGAAATTTCTATAGCAGAGTCAGAAATGCCAGGACTAATGGCATTAAGAAAAGAATTTAAAGGAAAGAAACCTTTGAAGGGAGCAAACATTTTAGGCTGTCTTCATATGACAATTCAAACAGCTGTTTTAATTGAAACACTCGTGGAACTTGGTGCTAGTGTGAGATGGTCTTCTTGTAATATTTTTTCAACACAAGATCATGCTGCTGCAGCAATTGCAAAAGCAGGAATACCAGTATACGCATGGAAAGGCGAAACCGAAAAAGAATATTGGTGGTGTATTAAACAAACTATCGAAGGTGATAAAAATTGGAAACCAAATATGATTTTAGACGATGGTGGTGACTTAACTGGACTAATGCATAAAGATTACAAAGATCTTCTTAAGAATATTAAGGGAGTATCCGAAGAAACTACAACTGGGGTTCTAGCGTTAAAAAAAATGGAATCTAATAAAACATTGTTAGTCCCCGCCATAAATGTCAACGACTCAGTAACAAAATCTAAATTTGATAATTTGTATGGTTGCCGAGAAAGTTTAGTGGATGGAATTAAAAGAGCAACAGATGTAATGATGTCTGGAAAAGTTGCTATAGTTGCTGGTTTTGGTGATGTTGGTAAAGGAAGTGCAGCATCTCTTAGACAATCAGGCGCAAGGGTTATGGTTACAGAAACCGATCCTATTTGTGCACTTCAAGCTGCAATGGAAGGATATGAGGTTGTCTTAATGGATGAGGCTATAAAGGATGCAGACATAGTTGTAACTGCTACAGGCAACAAAGATATTGTAACTGCTGACCATATGAGAGAAATGAAAGACAGAGCAATATTATGTAATATTGGACACTTCGATAATGAGATACAAGTTGATGCTTTAAAGAATTACAAATGGACTGAAATAAAACCGCAAGTACATGAAATAGAACTACCAAGTAAAAAAAGAATTATTTTACTAGCCGAAGGAAGATTAGTAAATCTTGGCTGTGCAACTGGGCACCCAAGTTTTGTTATGAGCGCTTCATTTACAAATCAGGTTATAGCTCAGATTGAATTGTGGAATAACTCAAAAAATTACGAGAAAAAAGTTTACGTATTACCAAAGCATTTAGACGAAAAAGTTGCAACATTACACTTAGGTAAAGTTGGTGCTAAATTAACAAAGATGTCTAAGGAACAAGCAGACTATATTAGCGTTAAACCATCAGGACCATTTAAGCCGGATACTTATCGCTACTAAAATAGTAGCCAATGTTGAAATATTACTTATCCCAAATAGATACTATATCTAAAAAAATTTCATTATCTTTATCAAAAACTGACTGTATATTTTTATATGGCGAATTAGGATCTGGAAAAACTACTTTTGTAAGAAGTTTGGTTCATCAATTGCAGAAAAAAAATAAAATTAAAAAAACAGAAGTTGTAAGTCCAACTTTTAGTTTGCTTCATGAATACGAGATAAAAAATTTAAAAGTAATGCATTATGATTTATATCGATTAAAAAAGAGTAAAGAGTTAGAGAAACTCGGTATATTTCAGGAAAATGATAATGTGATAACAATAATTGAGTGGCCTGAAATAATTAAGAAAACAATTGCTAATAGACTTGAAATTACTTTTTTTCATCAAGAAGAGCAAGAAAGTAGAAAATTAAAAATAAAAGGTTACGGAAAATGGAAAAAATTTAAATTAAATGCAATATAAATTAAAAAAAATAAGAAGTGATGCATCTTTTAGAGAATTTTTTAGGCTCAAAAAAGGAAATAAAACCTCAATTATCGTTACAGCAAAAAAAGAAAGATATAGAAATTTAATTGCATATTCTGCAATAAATAAATTTCTAAGACGTAAAGGTATTCATACTCCCAAAACTATTAGCCAACATTTTAGTGAAGGTATAATGGAAATTGAAGATTTTGGTGATAATACGCTCTTCCATTCTATCAGAAAATCAAAAAACATTTTTCCTTATTATAAAAAAAGCGTAAATGTAATTTTAAAATTACAAAAAATAAAACCAATTAATAAAATTAAAATTAAATCAAATCGAAATTTAAAATTTGATAATTACAACTTAAAAAATTTACATAAGGACTCTGATTTATTTTTGAATTGGTACCTTCCAGGAGTTTTAGGTAAAAAAAAATCTAAAAAATTTAAAAAAAAAATAAAAATAGAATTAAATAAATTATATAAACAAATTTATTTTAAAAATAAGTTTATAGTCCATAGGGACTTTCATGTCTCAAATATTATGCCCGTGAAAAAAAAATTGGGAATTATTGACACTCAAGATATTATTTTAGGAAACCCTATGTACGACGTGGCATCTCTAATTGATGATGTTAGAATAGAAATACCATTAGCAATAAAAAATAAAATTTTTCAATATTATTTAAAAAAGAGCTCTTTGAAAAAAAATATTTACTTTTTAAAAAATGATTTTGATATTTTATCAATTCAAAGAAATCTAAAGATACTTGGTATCTTTTATAGACTTAATAAAAGAGATAAAAAACCTCAATATCTTAAATATTTACCTTATACTTGGAAACTTATTGAATTAAGAATGAAAAACAAAATTTTTAAAAATTTAAAAAAAATTTTATTAGATGTTGTAAGTAAAAAGCTTAGAAAAAAAAAGAAATTTTAAATGAAAATTAAAAAAGCAATTATTCTTGGAGCTGGTTTTGGAAAAAGGATGTACCCAATAACAAAAAAAATTCCAAAACCACTCGTAAAAATCAGAAATAAAACTATACTTGAAAACACTATAAATTTTTTAATTTCACTTGGCGTAAAACATATTATTATAAATACACATTATCTTCATAATAAAATTTCAAGCTTTGTAAAAAATAAAAAATTCTCTTGCAAAATAGATTTAGTTTTTGAAAAAAATAAAATATTAAATACTGGTGGGGGAGTCTTAAACGCTTCAAAAAAATTTAAAAAACAAGTCTTCTTTGTATTAAATCCAGATACTTTCTGGAGAAAAGAATATAAGAAAGAGTTTAAAAATTTAATAAAAATTTATCAAAAAAATAAAAAACCAGTTTTGCTTTTAGTTCCGAAGAGTAAAAGTTTCGATAAATCATTCAAAGGAGATTTCAATTTGAATTCTAGAAAACAAGTTTTGAGGCAAAAAAATAATAAACTTATTTTTACAGGTGCCCAAATTCTTACAAGATCAGTGTTTAAATCAAAAAAAATAAAGCCATTTTCTATGAATAAAGTGTGGGATAATTTAATTAAAAAAAAGGAATTAGTAGGTATTTTAAGTAAACAAAAATTTTTACATATAAATAACTATAAGATTTACAGGAAATTAATTAAGTATTAGTTATTATATCTTTTTTTCTAGCCTGATCTAAATATCTTTTACTCAAAACCTTACCTGAATTATCAAAGTCTATTACCAGAGGATTGCCGGTTGGTATTTCAAGTAAATTTATACTTTTATCAGAAATATTAAAAATTTTTTTACCTAAAGCTCTTATTGTGTTCCCGTGAGCTGATATAATAATATTTTTTTCACTTTTAATGTACTTTTCTATATTTTTTTCATAAAAGGGGACAACACGATTGTAAGTATCTTTTAAAGACTCGGTATCAGGTATTTTTTTTAATTCTTTATATAATTTATCTTTGTGAGAACTAAACTCAGAATTCTTTTCCAGTGATGGCGGAGGGATATCCCACGATCTTCTGTACTTTTTAAATTGTTCTTCACCCAATTTCTTTTTAGTTTCAGCTTTATTTAGACCTGTTAGGGAACCATAATGTCTTTCATTTAATTCCCAATTTTTTGTGTATTTATATTTTTTTCCAAGAACCTCTAAAATTATCTCAAGAGTATTTATTGCTCTTTTAAGATAAGAGGTAAAACACATATCAAAATCAATATTTAATTCTTTAATTAAGTTTCCTGATTTTTCAGCTTCAGCAACACCTTTTTCTGAAAGATCGACATCTACCCATCCTGTGAAACGATTTTCCGCATTCCAGGTACTTTGTCCATGTCTGATTGCTATGAGTTTTCCCATTGAATATAATATATTTAATATATTAAATTATTAAAATGAAGGGTATTAAATTCTTTTACATAACTTGTCCTAAGAAAAAAGAAGCGCATAAAATAGCTTCGTTTCTTGTAAAAAAGCAATTGGTTGCTTGTGCAAATATAATTAATAATGTCGATTCAATCTTTACTTGGAAAGGAAAAGTAACAAAAGCGAAAGAAATCCTGATAGTAGGAAAGACTATGAACAAAAATGTTCAAAAGATTATAAAAAATGTTAAAAAATTACACAGCTATGAAGTTCCCTGCGTTATCTTTTTTGATATAAAAAATGGAAATACAGACTTTTTAAAATGGATTATAAAATCCGTATAGTTCGTTATTTATATAATTTTTCCCTGACCGGCTTATTAATTTTATACCTTTTTCCTGGAAGCTTAATTGGTTATTTTCTTTATGGAGATTTAGGAAAGCAACCCGATATAATTCCAAATCCAATCGGAACATCAATTAATCACGCACTTGCTTTTTTTTATTTAACAATTATCGGATTACTAAGTCATATAAATCAAACTAGTTTTAATAAGATCTTAATTTTTCTTCTTACATTGTCATTATTTTTAGAATTATCTCATCTACTTATACCCAATAGGTCTTTTGAGTCCCTAGATCTTTTTGCAAATTTACTTGGAACATTTTTAGCTATTGTTATAATATTTTTATATAAAAAGTATAAATATGGAAAAATTTGACGAGAGAAAAAAATCCTTTGAAAAAAAATTTGCTCATGATGAAGAGTTAAAATTCAAAGTTGCCTCAAGAAGAAATAAATACCTTGGTCAATGGGCATCTAAGAAACTTGGTTATGATGAGAATAAGGAAAAAGAGTATATTCAATCTGTAATCAAAGCTGACTTCCAAGAGGCTGGAGATGAGGATGTATTTAGAAAAATTCAAGCTGATTTAAAAGGTCATAATATTTCTGATGATGAAATTAGAAATAAGATGAAAGAATTTAATGAAAAAGCTAAGTCTGAGTTTATTTAGCATTATTTTATTTTTATCAATAATTACTTCAGCGATCTCATTTGAAAAAATAATTACTGGAAAGGCACGCGTTACAGATGGCGATACTATAAAAATTAATAATCAAAAAATTAGACTTTTTGGTATTGATGCACCTGAAACAAAACAATTTTGTAAAGAAGTATATTTAAGTTTTTTAATATTTAATTTTAAAAGAGATTACAAATGTGGAGAAAAATCGACAAATGCTCTAAAGAAAAAAATAAAAGATAAAAAAATAAGATGTTTGATACAAGATAACAAAGATAGATACAGGCGAAATATCGGTATCTGTTATTTAAAAAAACAAGATATTAATTCTTGGTTAGTAAAGAATGGATACGCAATAGCTTATAGAAGATATTCAAAAAAATATATTATGGACGAGCAACATGCAAAAGATAATAAACTTGGTATTTGGCAGGGGACTTTTATGAAACCTGAAAAATGGAGAAGAATTATGAATTAAATTCTTATATAAATTACGAAGTGATTCATTTTTTAAAAACAAAATTTTTTTTCTTAATTTTTTTTATTTTATTTGCTGCTTGCTCATCTGTTCCAAAAAATACAAAAAATAGCTGTGCAATCTTTGAGGAACGTTATCTCTGGTATAAGCATACCAAAGCTGTAGAAAAAAAGTGGGGTGTACCTGTTTACATACAATTAGCATTTGTAAAAAAGGAAAGTGATTTTAATTGGCTTGCAAAACCTGAGCGAATTAAACTTTTTAAAGTGATACCTTATAAACGTAAATCTAGCTCATTTGGTTACTCTCAAGCAATTAAAGGCACATGGGAGCAGTATAAAAGAGAAACTGGAAACAAATTAGCGACAAGAGCCAGATTTAAAGATTCGGTTGATTTTATAGGATGGTATGTAAGTAAGACACACAAGATTTTAAGAATACCTAAGAACGACGCTTACAGACAATATCTTGCTTATTACAAGGGTTGGGGTGATTACAAAAATTACGCTAAAGATAAAAAGGCAATCATTTATGCAAAGTCTGCAAAGGATACAGCTTCTAATTACAGAAAACAGCTAACAATGTGTAAAGATAAATTAAATAGAAAAAAATATATTATTTACTAAACTCTTTGCTTAATTGAATATCTATTTCATCCATTCTCTTAGAATTTTTACAAAGTAATAAATAAAATACTGGAGTAGTGAATAGAGTCAAAAAAGTACTGATTAACATACCACCAAATATAGTGCAGCCAACAGCTAATCTTATCCCTTCACCCGCACCTGGTCCTATGTTTCCAACTATTAAAGGCACCATAGCAATCAGAGTAGATAAACTGGTCATCATTATTGGCCTAAACCTTCTTTTGCAAGACTCAACAATTGCACTTTCGACTGTTTTACCTGAAACACGAAGTTGATTTGCCCAGTCTACAATTAAGATACTGTTTTTGGTTGCAATACCGATGAGAACAATCAAAGCAATTTGTGAAAAAATATTAATTGTACTTCCAAACAATAATATAAATATTAAACCACCTAGGGCTGCTAATGGAACTGTTAACATTACAACAAAAGGTTGCCTCCAAGCATTAAAAGTACCTGCCATTACAAGATAAGCGCTCACTAACGCAAGAGCAAAAATTATTAATAGTTCACCAGAAGCCTCTTTAAGATCTAAAGATTTACCTTTATAAAAAATACCAGCAGTTGGTGCTTTATCATCTATTGTTTGTTCAATAAACTTAAGAGCTTCATTAAGAGTATATCCACCTACTAATCTGGCTGTAATAGTTACAGATTTAGATCTTTGATAACGGGTTAATAATTTAGGTGAACCTTTTTCTTCAAAACTTACCACGTTAGCCAGGGAAATTAATTTTCCTGTTGTTTCAGATCGTACAAATATTTTGCTAAGTGTCTCAGTGTTTCTTCTATCTTTAATATCAGCCTGTAAAATTATTGGATATTCTTTTCCTGATTCATTCAGAGTAGTAACGCTTTTACCTGAATATAATGTTTCAATAGATTTACCAATTGATTGATTTGAAATACCTAAGTCCTTAGCTTTATTTTCATCAATAACAAGTCTCACTTCAGGTTTATTTTTTGTGTAATCAGAAGTTATATCAGCTAGACCTCTATTATTTCTGAGTTCTTTCATAACTTCGCTTTGCCACTTATATAAGGTTTCATATGACGGCCCAGTCATAGTTACTACAACAGGTTTTTGGTAATTACTTACTCTCACTGAATTGGGTGTAAGAGGAAAAGCCATAGTTCCTGGAACAGTAACTATTTTTCCAATTGCTTTTCTAACAATCTTTTGAGCACTATCTTTTCTATCACTCCAATTATCAAGCAAAGCTATAATAATAAAACTGTTGTAAGACTGTGATGATCTCCCAAAACCAGGAACTCTCATTATTAGTTTTTGATAAGGTTCATTTTCATCTTGAAGTAATGGTATTAATCTTTTCTCAACTTTTTCTGCCTTATCTACCGTGTATTCAAAGGATGAAGACTCATCAGTTTTTCCAAATACTAAATAAACGCCCCTGTCCGGATTTTGCTCTAGTAATGTTTTTGGCGTAAAGTTAAAAAGAAAAACAGCTAACCCAACAACAAAAATCATAAACCAAACAATAGTTTTTGGTTTTTTTATCCAATAATTCAAAGTTTCAGAATAAAATTCTTCAAATGAATTAAACATTTTTTCGAATCTTAAAATAATTTTAGATTTTGTCTTTTTCTTATTTAACAATTTAGAACCAAGCATCGGTGCTATTGAAAGAGCAGTAAAAGTACTTATTACAATTGTAATAGAAAGTGTAATAGCCATTTCTCTAAATAATGTTCCACTAATTCCTCCAATAAATAATAATGGAGCAAATGTTGCCAACAAAATTATACTTGTAGAGATAATTGCAAAAATTACGTTTTTCGAACCAGTCGCAGCAGCATTAAGAGGGGTATCACCCTGCTCGATACGATGATAAATAGACTCTGTCATTACAACACTATCATCTGTAACGATTGCTACGCTTAGTATTATTGCAAGAAGTGTAAAAACATTAATTGTTAGACCAAATATCCATAAACCTAAACATGCTCCTATTAAGCTTACTGGTAAAGTTACAGCTGGCACTATAGTCGCTCTTATATTTCCTAAGAAAAGATAAATGATACCAACAACCAAAGCCAAGGCCAAAATTATAGATTGATAACACATTTGAATAGCCTCTTTTATATAAGTCGCCCTATCAAAACTTACTGATAATTTTAGACCGTCTGGTAGTGTTCGACTGACTTCTTCAATTTTTTCTCTTATATTATTCGAAAGTGTAACTGTACTTTCATTTGTTCGAGCATATATACCTATACCAACAGTATTTTCATTCAATACATCGGGACTTTGAGCCTTAAATAACGTTTTTTCAGATACCGGACCATATCGAATATCTCCAAGGTCATTTAAAGTTATAGTTTTGCCTTTAATCTTTTTAATTGGAAGTTTTTTAATTGAATTAATATCTGTATAAGTTTTTCCTAAATCAAGTGTAAGATCAATGTTATTTGCCTCAAGTGTTCCTGCAGGTACTGCGATATTATTTTTTCTAATAGAACTTTCAACTTCCCTTATATCTAAATCGTTAGCACTTAGTTTTACTGGATTAAGGTATACTCTAACAGCTTTTTCATTTATTCCACCAACAATAACTCGTCCTGTACCAGGAACTGAACTAAAAGCATCGACTAAATTTCTTTTTACATAATCTCCAATTTCCAAAGAGTCCCAAGATGTACTACTTACTGACAACCACATGCTTGTTGAAAAACCTGCTGAAGCTTTTCTAACCTCTGGCGCTTTGCTATCTTCTGGTAAGTTATCAATTACTCTTGCTATTCTTTCTCTTATATCATTAGCAGCATCATCTATATCTATGCTTGTGAAAAATTCTATTTTTATTGTGCTTCTTCCAATTTCAGAAAGGGTATCAATTGATTTAATCCCCTCAGCTCCTCCAACAGCTAATTCAATCGGTTCAGAAATTTCAGAGGCAATTATCGAAGGACTTGCACCCGTATACTTTGTAGAAATAACAACTTCAGGTGGCTGAAGATTTTTTGGTAGCTCTCTTGTACTTAGTTCAAAAAATGTATAAAGACCAAAAACAACAAGCAATAAAGAAAATACAGCACTTAAAACTGGTCTCCTTATATTAAGCAAACAAAAATTATGCATTTTATTTTGTTAGAGGCCTAACAGTCATTCCATCAGCAAGTCTTGCTAAACCCTCTTTAACAACTCTCTCATTAAGATTAAGACCTTTTAAAACTTCAAGATTACCATCTTTTCTTATTCCAGTTACTACTTCTGTCTTTTCAATCTTGTTATTATCTAAAATCTTATAAACGAATTTTTTTTCATCCTCAAAAATAATACTTGTATCTGTAACAGAAAGCGCTTCTTTTTGATCGTAAAGAAGTTCAATATCTAAAAGTGATCCAGGAAGTATTTCAAGATCAGAATTTTTAATTTGTGCTCTTGCTAAAATACTACGTGTTTGTGCGTCAATCCTTGAGGCGTGAGAAATAATTACACCATTATATAATTTATCTTTGTATGCTAAGAATTTTGCATTAACTTTAAGGCCCTTTTTTAAAATTGCAGCATAAACTTCTGGTATTTGTAAATCACAAAGTATTCTTCGAGAGTCATCAAGAGTTACTATTATTGAATTGGTACCAAGTATTGATGAACTAATACCTCTAGTACCAATAGTGCCGGCGAAAGGTGCTGTAATAGTTTTGTCTTTAAGTTTAGCAATTACCCCTCCTTTTTTTACAGCTCTAAATTTTATATCTTCTAGGAGTTCACTTTTGTTAATTTTAAATGAAGTTGTTTTACTACTTAAAGCAGTACAGTAGCTTTCTATTGTTTTACTAAAACCTTTCTCTGAAACTATCTCCACTACTACTCCTGGTGGTGGACGTTTACTAAATTTATTTTTAAAATAAACACCCATCGCTGTTCTACCGCCGATCACAGTAGCAACTATGATGAAAAATATTATTATTCCTATGGTTACTTTTTTAGATCTTTTCATTTTTTTCCATATTCTGACCAAGAGCCATCATAAATCACAGCATTTTTATCACTTATTAAAGAATATGCCATACCTAAAACACAAGCAGTCATTCCAGATCCACACGTAAAGACAATGGGTTTAGAAATATCAATGCCATTTTGATTAAAAATATTAATTAATTCTAACTTAGGTTTAAAAGTATTAGTCTCTCTATTAATGCATTCTTGAAAAGGAATATTTTTTGATCCAACTATACACCCTTTTTTAAGGCCTGGTCTTGGTTCTTCAATTTTTCCAGAAAATCTTTTTCGACTTCTAGCATCAACTGTTTGAAATAATGAATTTTTAATATTCTCGTCAATTTGCTTTTTATTTTTAATCCATTCTGGTTTTTCATTAACTTTATACTTTTTAATAACTTCAGGTCTTACAATATCACTACTAACCGAACGATTCTCCCTCAGCCACTTTTTAAGACCCCCATCTAATACTGAAACCTTTTCATGACCAAAATATTTAAGAGCAAACCAGAGTCTACATGAACTATAAAGATCACTATTATCATAGATAACTACATGATCATCATTTAGGATTCCAAATGACCAGAGCATATTTTTCCAATACTCTGCATTTGTCATCATATGTGGTAATGGAGAGTTTCTGTCAGAGTGTTCATTAACGTCCCAAAAGATCGCATCTTGAATATGCTTTTCTTTGTACTCATTTTTTGCATTTCTATTTGTTGATGGCATGTGCCAGGAAGCGTCAAATATTTTTACATTATTTAAATTTTTTTCAAGCCATTCGGTTGAAACTAAATTCATAACATACCTTTTCTTTTTAAATAATACTGATGATATTCTTCAGCAGGCTGATAAAGTTTTTCTTCTGAAATATTAGTTACTACTTTTCCATTCAATTTTTTGTTGAATTCCTCTTTTATTTTTTCTGCAATTTTTTTTTGATTTTCATCTTTGTAAAATATTTCCGATCTATATTGTGTCCCTATATCTGGTCCTTGTCTATTTAATTGGGTCGGGTCATGAATTTTAAAAAAGAATCTTACTAATTGTTCATATGAAATTTCGTTTTCATCAAACTCAACTTTTATAGTTTCTGCGTGATTTGTTAAACCTGAACAAACTTTTTCATAGGTTGTATTTGGGTCATTACCACCGCAATAACCAACCTCAGCCTTTTTTACACCTTTAATTTTTTCAAATTCCAATTGTGGGCTCCAGAAACATCCAAGAGAGAAATAAGCAATTTTCATTGTTTTAAAATTCTAATATGTTATTTCAATTAATTAAAGGTGGTAAAATGCTCTCAAAATCCCAATTAGCAATTATTTACATGATAGCTAGCGTAGCATGCTTCAGTATTATGGATATAATTGTAAAATATTTGAAAGACGCACCATTTGGCCAAGTTCTTTTTATGCGATTTGCGTTTGGTATGATTCCAATTCTTCTTCTAATACCTCGTGAAAAATTTTCCACTTTTTATAAAACTAAAAGACCGGGACTTCATGCTTGGAGAGCAATATGGGGTGCAATAGCAATCGTTGCTTTATTTATTGGCATTAGAAATGTGCCACTGGCTGATTGTATATCTTTAACCTTTTTAGGTCCTGTTTTTGTAACTATATTATCTGCACTCTTTTTAGGTGAAAAAATTAGAATGACTAGAATTTCTGCAATTATTCTTGGGATAATTGGTGGATTAATTATTATAAAACCAACATTTCACCAATTTAATTTATTTTATTTTATGCCTTTAATTTTTGCTTTTGGTTTTGCTCAAGTAGCTTTATCAATTAAATCTTTATCTAAAACTGAACCAAATTATTTAATAGCTTTTTATTTTTCATTGTTATCAATGTTAATTGGTCTATGTACTATAGTTAATGGTTGGATTTGGCCAACAATATATGAGTCTGTTCTATTTGTGATATTAGGTTTGGCTGGCGGCTACGCTAATATTTTACTCACGCAGTCTCTCAGGATGGCAGATACTGGTCTTGTTACCCCAATTAAATATTTATCATTAGTTTTCGCTGCTACCGCAGGATATTTTATTTTTGGAGAAGCTCTAAAATTAACAACTTTAATTGGTGCAGGATTTATAGTTGTTGGCACTTACATAATCTTTAGAAGAGAAGAAACTCTAAAAAAACAGGTGGTCCCTCCAAGATATGAAACCTAAGTGGTGGAATAAAGCCAAAAAACAACTACGTCAGCGTGATAAGGTAATGAAAAAACTTTTAAATTCTTATAAGGGGCACCTAACTACAAGAAATAATTTTTTTTATTCTTTAACCAGATCGATAATTTCACAACAGATCTCAGTTTCTGCTGCAGACTCTGTTTTTTCAAAATTTGAAAAAAAATGTAGGAGTAAAATAAATCCAAAAACTGTATCAAAGTTGAGCATAACAGATCTTAGGAGATGTGGTCTGAGTAGAATGAAAGCATTAGGTATTAAAAGTTTAGCTGATAAAATTTTAGATAAATCATTTAGTCCAAAATTAATAAAAAAAATGTCTGATGAAGAAGCAATTAATTACCTTTCATCTTTGAGACAAATAGGAAGATGGTCTAGCGAAATGGTGCTAATCTTTTTTTATAATAGGCCAAACATATGGCCTGTTCAGGATATTGGTTTACTAAGGGCAATTTCAAATAATTATAAAAAAAAATACTTACCTCCGAAATCTTTTGTGAATAAACTACAAAAAAAGTTTTCGCCTTATTGCACTCTCGCTGTAATGGCATTGTGGTATTCAGTAGACAATGAACCTGTACAGTATTAGATTTAAACAATGACAGAAAAACTAATTATTTCATGGGATGATTATAATAAGACAGTAGAAAAATTAGCATTGATGGTTCACGAAAGCGGTTACCAGCCAACGTTGTTAGTAGGTATCATGCGTGGAGCCGCACCCATGATAGATGTTCTAAGTAGAGTTTTTAAATTAAAATGTGCTTATTTAGCTGTAGAGTCTTATAGTGGTAAAGGCATTGAGGATGAACAAGGTGATATAGTTTTCTCTAGAGAAATGAGCTCTATTGCAAAAAACATGGGTGGAAAAATATTATTGTGCGATGATTTATCTGACACAGGCATTACATTAAATAAAAGTGTTGATTGGCTAAAGAAGTACGAGCCAATAAAAGATAAAATTGAAGATATTAAAACAGCCACTCTTTGGAAGAAAAAAAAGTCTACTTTTGAACCAGATTATTGTGCGGTTAAACTCAAAAATGATCCTTGGATTGTTCAACCATTTGAACATTATGAAGAAATAAGAATTGAGGAAATTGCAAAAAAACATAAAAAAAAGGGTTAAACTAAGTTTAACCCTTTTTCTTTAATAAATTTATTATTTTAAACTGAAAAGCTTAAAACACTAAGTACTGCGACAACCCAAATAGCAGGAGATGTTTTTGCAGCATTACCGCTTAGGATTTTTATCAGTGCGTAAGCTATAAATGCTAAAGCTATACCGTTAGAAATAGAATATGTTAGTGGCATAGTTATCATTGCAATCACAGCCGGAGCTGCTTCTGCAATATCATCCCACTCGATATCAGTTATATTTCTTACAAATAAAACTGCAACATACACAAGCGCTGCACCATCTATTTCTTTAGGTAAGCTAGTTGCTAAAGGTGCAAAACCAAGACACAAAAGAAACATAACTCCAATTACTAATGAAGTCATACCAGTTCTTCCGCCAGCTTTTACTCCAGCACCAGATTCAACATAACTTGTTACAGTGGTTGTCCCCATGAAAGCCCCAGCAACTGTACCAGCGCTGTCAGCAAGCATTGCTTTATCAATATCTTCAACTTTATTTCCTTTTATTTTTCCAGAAACGTTTGCTACTGATGTTAAAGTTCCCGCAGTATCAAAAAAGTCAATAAAGAAAAGTGTGAATATTACTGTCAATCCACCACCTGATAAAACTTTTCCAGTGCTAAAACCTTCTACAGCGTCAAAAAGATAACTCATTGACGGAGGTGCTGAAAAGATACCATTAAATTTTGCTAATGATTTTCCGCCCTCTATTGTAGCTCCTGTCCAGTCCCACATTGGTAGCCAAGCAAGAACGCTGAAAACTAAAATCCCAATAATAATATTTCCTTTTACTTTCATTTTTTCTAAAACAATCATTACTACTAGAGCTAAGCAGCCTAGAAGAACTAATGGGTTTTTAATGTCTCCCAAAGTAACCAAAGTTACAGGATGATCACCAACAACGCCCATAATTTCTAGACCGATGATTGATAGAAAAAGACCAATACCTGCTCCAATTCCAAGCTTTAAACTTCTAGGAATAGAATTAATGATCCAAGCTCTTATTGGTGTAAGAGATATTAATAGGAACAATATTCCAGCTAATAGTACCGTTGCTAATGCCTCAGCGGGCGTATATTTCATTCCGCCAACAACACCGAACGCAACAAAAGCATTAATACCCATTCCAGGCGCTAATCCTATCGGCCAAGTTTTTCCATAAAATGCCATAATAAAACAAGCAATGGCAGTTGCTACTATTGTAGCCGTGAACACACCTCCAAAGTCAAAAAACCCTTTTTCTGTTCCAGCAAACTCCCCAGAAAGAATAAATGGATTTAAAAACATAATGTAAGCCATAGTCAGGAACGTAGTTACCCCAGCCACAACCTCAGTATTGAAAGTGGTTTTGTGCTTTTTATATTCAAAATATTTATCAAGCATGATTTTCCTCTTTCTGTGATTTAAAATATAAAAAAGTATTAAGTGATTCTTCTTTCACAATCTAATGAAAAAGACGCAATACATTAACGTGTTAATTTTTATATATATTTAAAGTTGTATTTCTGTTTATAATTATTAGTGTATTCTATAAAAAGTTGAATCATGAAAAAAAACCATTTAATTTTTTTAATTTTGATATTTTTTATATTTCAAGCCTGTAAAACCGTAAGTAATAAGGTGGACGAAACAATTTCAGAAGAGGAAAAAAAGTTAAGCAAATTTTTAAACAAAACATCAGAAGAACTTAAAATAGAGTTTGGTGAACCTGATTTAATTGAAACTACAGACAAAGAAAATAAAAATTTTGTTTATCTTAAATCAAAATTAAAAATTAAATGTGAAAGAAGGTTTGAGATAAACCCAAAAAATATCGTTGTGGGGTACAGTAGCAAGAATTGTTTTTAATTAAGTCTTATTTGTAATTTTTAGGGCAAAAGCATAATCGAAAGCTATATCTTCAATGATATTTTTTCTTCCCGACCTAGAACCATGACCGGCATCCATTTCACATTTAAAAAGGAGCAGGTTATTATCTGTCTTAAAATCTCTCAGTTTTGCGCAATATTTTGTTGGTTCATCAAATAAAACTCTTGAGTCTGAAAGAGATGTAGTAATCAAAATATTTGGGTAATCTTTTTTTTCAATATTATCATATGGAGCGTAAGAACGAATATATTCAAAATGCTCTTTGTTATTTTTTGCATCACCAAACTCCAATATCTCACCTGGTGTTAATGGTAGAGAATGATCCATATTTGTTGTTAAATTGTCCACGAATGGAACTGCCATTATAGCACCTAAAAAAATATCTGGTACCTGATTTACTACATTAGAGACTAAAAGACCACCTGCTGATCCACCGTAAGCTATTATTTTTTTTCTACTAGTATATTTTTTTTGAATTAAAAATTTAGCACAACTTATGAAATCAGAAAATGTATTTTTCTTATTCATCATTTTTCCTTCTCTCCACCAAGCCATTCCTCGTTCAAGACCACCACGAATATGGCAAGTTGCCCAAATTATATTTCTGTCAATCAAAGAAAATTTTGATGTAGAAAAATTTGGTGTCATTGAACTTCCATAACTTCCATATCCATATAATAATAAATTTGCACTACCATCTAATTTTGTATTTTTGTGATACGTAATAGTAATTGGTATCTCTCTTCCATCGTGACTAGGACAATTTATTCTTTCTACAACGTAATCTTCTCTCTTATGTCCTGATGGAACTTCTTGTTCTTTAACAAGTTTTTTCTCTTTTGTTTTTAAATTATATTCAAAAGTTCTAGAAGGTGTTTTAGGTGACTCATAACCAATCCTTATAACATCAGTATCCTTATCTTTTTGCATCAAACTTATACCCGATGAAATTACCTTTTCATTATCAAATAAAAGTTGCTCTTCTTTATTTGTTTTTACATTTCTAATAAAAATTTTTTGTAAGGCATCTGAAACTTCACTTCTAATAATCCAATTTTTTAAAAATGTAAGACCTCCTACGAGGACACCATTCTTAGCTGGAACAAAATCTACCCAATCCCCAAGTTTTGTCTGAGGACATCTTGCTATTCTAAAATCTTCTGCATCTTTATTTGTCCACATCCACCACCATCCACCAAAGCTATCTACAGTGTATTGAATACCCTCTTCCCTTTTTATAATCATTTTTGGTTTAAATTCTTTCTCATCTTTGTGAAAATAATAAACTTCAGAGGTTGTATGTTCACTTGTGTCAATGAAATAATAATTTTCGCAACTACTCGTGCTAATAGAGCAAGTAAATCTTTCAGATTTTTCCTCAAAAATTAATTTATCTTCTTTACTAGATGTTCCCAATATATGTTGAAAAATTTTTCTAGGTCTATGTTGTGAGTCATGTTTTCTATAAAAAAAAGATTTATCATCGAAGGCCCAAACAACACCACCAGCTGTATCCTTAATAGGATCCTCTATAATTTTATTATCTGAAATTCTCCTTAAATAAATTGTAAAATACTCGCCCCCTTTATCATCAATTGAATATGCTAATAATTCATCATTATATGAAACCTCAAGGTCACCTGTACTAAAAAACTTTTTCCCTTTAGCTTCCTGATCTCCATCCCAATATGTTTCTATTTTCGTATCTCCAATTTTTCTTCTTAGCTTTTTTGAATAGTTGCCCTCTTTTGTTGTTTTAGTCCAATATTCGTACTTTTTGTCTTTGTAAGGCAAACTTTCGTCATCCAATTTAATTCTACCTTCAATTTCCTTAAAAATTTTTTTCTGAATTTCTTCAGTATCGGCCATTTTATCTTTTGTGTAAGCATTTTCAGACTCGATGTATTTTCTTACTTCGGGATTAACTTTGCTGGTATCCCTAAGTATTTCTAGACAATTATCTTGATGTACCCATGAGTAATCATCTACCCAACTGTACCCATGACAACTTTTCTTCTCAGGTTGTTTCCTTAATCGTGGTATCATATTTTTATGAATTTGTTTTTAATCATTGGAATTTGTTTAGTAGTTTTATATCTTTTATTGAATTTTTTTGCTAAAGCAAGTAGCAAAAAAATCGCAAAAGGTATTAGATATATAATTTTTACTGTTGGAATTCTCTTAGCCATAGCTTTATTTATTGTTGGAAGATACGCTTTTAGTATTCCAATTTTAATTTTTCTGCTCCCACTACTAAAACTAAAAGGTATTGGTGGAATTTTTCAACTCATTCAACTTTGGAGATTGATCAGTTATCTACGTCAAACAGGAAGGTATTCGTTTAGATCAGGGACAAATTACTCAAAAGCTTCATCAAACATCTCAATTGATGATGCATATAATATTTTAGGATGTAAAAAAGGTTGCTCAAAATCTGAGGTACTTTTAAAATATAAAAAAATTATGGCAAAGCTACACCCAGACAGAAATGATACTGATACAACTAAGCTCGCGCAAATGGTATCAGAGGCTAAAGAAACGATTATAAAAAATGACTTTAGTTAATTTAACATTAAATTTGATTTAGCTAAAACTTCATCAAAAGATATTCTATCGCTGCCCAATGTATCATGTACTGTTGTATTTTTCTCTCCTACAGGTTCTATAACCTCCATTAACGAAGAGTACTTGCCATATGTCATAACAGGACTATCCATAAACAACGTGAGCGTTTTGACTTTAAGTGCACAGGCTATGTGCGCAAATCCTGTATCATTAGAAACTACAAGGTCACAATTTTTTATAATAGGTAAAGTTTCTTTGATTGTTAATCTTTCAAAAGACTCACATTTGTCGTCAACACCCGAGTCTTTAAATTTCCTGATTAAATCAATATCATTTATTCCACCAGCTAAATAAAATTTACATTTATGTTTTTTTTTTAGTTCTTGAGCAAGTCTAATGTAATTTTGAATATTCCATCTTTTAGTCAAACCAGATGCCGAGATTCCTAAAACAATATGCTTTATATTTTTATCAAATTTATCAATACTTTTAATATCAAGATTTGGTTCTGTTGATACTATTTCACCTGTTACGTTTTCTGTAAATATTTTTGCACTAAGAACTAAATTATCTTTTGATCTAAATAAAGGATATTGAAACACTGATTTGACCCCTGAAAATTTTGCAATTAAATTGTATCTCAAAGAACTATTAAAAATAAAAACCTTATCGAATTTTCTTTTTTTAATTTCATTTGATAATTTGAAAAAACCTTTAATCCCATCTTTATCTTTGTCCAATATTATAATTTCGTCAATATTCTTATCATTCGATAATAGATCCGAGGCTTTTGAGCTCTCTTTTACAAGTAGGCTTACCTTGGTTTTAAACTTTTTAGAAATAGCATGTATGTAGGGTAGAAAAATAATCAGATCCCCAATACCGTATCTTTGTTGAATAATAAGAATTTTCATTCTTTTTTAATTTATAGTAACTTTATATATAAAATTAGGAAAAAAATATGGCAGAAACATTAAAAGGAGTGTTTGCAGCATCTATGTCGGTATTAAAAGCCGATTTAAGTTTAGACATTGAAGCAACCTTGCAGCATTCAAAAACTAATTTAGATGACAATGGAGTTGGCTCAGCATTTTTTGGAAGTACGGGATGTGGTCAATTAATATCAGTTTCTGAGAAGAAAGAATTTATTGACTCTTTATCCAAAATGAAATTCAAAGAGCAAATACTTATTGGTCCTTCCTGCAATAGTTTAAGGGAAACTATAAATATTATGAATTACGCTGTTCAAAAAGGAATTAAAAACTTTTTGGTAATGAATCCTGCTTACTATAAAAATAATGATAATGGAGTTTATAATTTTTATTCAAATATTATAAAATCTGTTCCAGAATCAAGAATTGTGCTTTACAACTTCTCGAATTTGAGTGGTTATGCTTTTTCTCAGGAAGTAACAACAAGACTAATAAAAGATTTTTCTCAAATTGTTGGAATGAAAGATAGTACTGGCAATCTTTGGAATAATTTTAAATCAAAAAATTTTTCTATGTTTGTTGGTAGTGAAAAAAAATTAATAGATAATTTAAAAATTGGTGGAGCAGGAGTCATTTCTGCCACAACCAATTTCTCTGGTTCGCTGGCTAAAAAAGTTTATGATAATTTTAAAAAAACTGGATCGTCTAATGATGATGAAAAGCTTAAGGATATTAGAAGTGCATTCGATGAAACTGGGAATTTAATTACCGCTCTTCATACTTTAAAAAGTATAGAGAATAAAGCATACGCGAATCTTCTTCCTCCTTTAGAATTACTAAACAAAAATAAAAAAGACGAGCTAATTAAAAAATTAAAAGGACTTGGAGTTCTGAATAACAAAAACATGGCTGCGTAAAATGTTACTTGCAAAAATTCTAAATAAAAAAATTAAATTTGGAGGTTTTATACTTGAGGAGGCAAATTCAAAAAAACACTCTATAGGAGTTGCTAATTCAGACAATAATATTTTAACATTAAAACTCTTAAAAAAAGATCTTAATTGGAAGCTAGTTTTGTTACCGGAGTTATATCTCGGTGAGGAATATTTTAAAGGAAATATAGAGATCAAAAACGGGACTATATATGATTTTTTATATCTCATTCTTCATAGAGAAAATTTTGGTAGGGGAAAAGTCAATTCATTATCTGCGATTTTAAATTTTTTAAGATATGGATTTAGTTTTCTAACTAAACATAATTTAATAGGAGCATCAAAGCGTAATGCTATGCATCATTATTCAAGAGGAGAGGATATTTATGACTGGATGTTAGACAAAGAGCATCGACAATACTCATGCGCTTACTTTAAGGATCTCAATGAAACATTAGAGCAAGCACAAACAAATAAACTTGAATTAATTTTAAGAAAACTAAATTTGAAACCAAGTGATACTGTTTTAGATATAGGATGTGGCTGGGGAGGGCTCTCACGTTATATTCATAAAAAAATTGGATGCCAGGTTCACGGAATAAGTCTTGCTCCTAATCAAATTGAATATTGCAAAAATAAAGCAAGAGAACTAAGAATGGATAACGCACTCAATTATTCAGTAACTGATTACAGACAAGTTAAAGGAAAATTTAGAAGAATTGTAAACGTTGGTTTTTTAGAACATACATCACCAAAGTTTCTTGGAGTTTTTTTCTCCAAGATAAATGAGCTTTTAACTGATGATGGGTTATGTTTAACTCACACAATAGCTAGTGTGGAACCACCTGCTCCAAGTAACCCATTTATAGAGAAGTGGATATTTCCTGGTGGTAAAGTTCCTACACCAAGCCAATTAACAAAAAATATCGAAAAAAGTGGTTTAATAATTTCAGGGTTTCACTCTCTTATAGATCATTACAATTATACTTTAGACGCCTGGCGTGAAAGATTCTTGAAAAATGCTAGCAAAGCTAAAGAAAAATATGGTGAGGATTTTGTAAGAATGTGGGATTTTTATCTTTCTAGTTGTAGTGCAGCTTTTAAAAGTAATCTTTTAGTACATCAGATAGAAACAGTAAAAAATTTTGAGTCAGTCCCCGCTAGAACAAGAGACTATATCTACATTAAATAAAGTGATATTAATTCAAATATCACATGCCCAAAAAGAAAAGATTAAAAAAAATTAAAAAGAAATATAGAAAAAATAATAAAAAAAGAATTTTCGCGAATAAAAGAAAAAAAATACGAATAAAGAGACGTAAACATATAAAAAAATCTCGATCAAATAAGATTTCTTCAAAAAAGTTTTATCTTAAAAATTTTTTAACATTACCAAAAGTTCAAATTAAATTTAATTTTAAAGACTTTTTAAAAATGATGGTTTCTCCTATCACCAATAGAATTGTCATTTATAAAAAAAATAAAGTGAGACAGGAATTAAAAAAGGCTAGGGAGATTGAAAAACAAAGAAAAATACAGTCCTCTTTAAGGAAGGAGCTTCTTAAAAAAGAAATAAAAGAAGAAAAAGAATTGGCCAAAAAAAGAGCTGTAGAGTTAAAAACTTTTATAAGAGAAGAGCAAAAAAATATCAGAGAAAAGGAAAAACAAAAACAAATTAAATTTTTAGATGAAGTCAAGCTTGAAAAAACTTTAGAGAAGTTTAGGGCTAGAGAGTTAGAAGAGCTGAAGGCAATCGAAAAATACAGCTTAAATATTGAAAAAGAAGATTACAAAGCTTTTCAAGATCGAATTGATAAAGTTCGTCAAAAATACAAAGCTCTTAGAAATGAAAGATTAAGAAAACGTGTTGAAGAACTTGGTGTCACCCTATCAGATCAAGCAACAGTAGAGGAAATTAGAGCAAAGGAAAAAGCCTACTTAGCTCAAAGAGAGTTGATAGAAACAAGCTTAGAAAGTTATACTCGCTCGGCAACTAGTCTGGTATATCAAATAAATAAGAAATATTTGCCAAAGAATGCAGATCTCTTGAGAGTTATAAACTTAGTTTACGAACAATCAGAAATCATTATTAGGGAAGATCAAGAGCAAAACGAAAATTTTTTAATACTAATCTACGTAAAAGATCAGGACGATAAACAAGAAATTATAGTTGAAGACAAAATTAAAAATGAGACTAGGGAATATAATCGAAATGCCATATTTAAATTTGGAGATGATTTAACTGATAGTCTTATACTTTACTTAGAGAGAATGAGAGAAAACTTCAAAAAAGCTAGTTAATGAGATCATCTAATTTTTTAATCTCACCAATTTTAAATATAATTGCATCCTCTTTTTTGTAACCATTTTTTTCAGCATTTGCTTTAAATCTAACTGGAGGTTCCCAAATAGGTTCTAAACTTAAAATTGCAGTACCCCAATGCATTCCTATAACCTTTTTGACTTTTAAATCTTTCATTAATGACAAAAGTTCTTCAGGGTTCGCATGGGCAGTAGATTTATCTTTGACTGGAACAATTGGATAGAAATTATAGGCGCCTAAATTTCCAAAACCCAAATCAATAGGACCAAATTTTTTTCCTAATTCTTTATAAAAAGGCGCAGGACCAGTATCGCAGGCAAAAAAGATTTTTTTACCTTTGTATTCGATTAAAAAACTTCCCCAAAGGCTTCTATTTGTATTTCCATCTCCCCAAATCCACCTCTTAGACCAATGTTGGCTTGGAAGCATCGTCACTGTGATTTCATCGTTAATTTTAATTTTATCGAACCAATCCATTTCTTTAACAGTATCTTTTTTATAGCCATTCCTTGTAAAATATTTTCCAAGTTTCAGAGGTGCAAGGACTTTAGCGTCCTTGTAAGGAAAGTTTTTTATAGTACGAATACTCATGTGATCATAATGATTGTGAGTTAGTAAAAATAAATTTATTTTAGGAATTTCCTTTAGAGTTAATGGAGACTCAATAAATTTTTTGGGACCAAATATCATAGGCCCATAATTTTTTTCGAAAACAGGATCAGTAATAATTGTAGTGTCTCCAAGCTTAATTATAAAGCTCGCGTGGTCAAGCCACATCACGTACGACTCAGATTTGTGTTTTTCAAGATTTTTTAAGACTATTTGTTTATCTATTACATGTTCAGGTGGATAATCAATCTTAAGTTTCTTTTTTTCTTCTCTAAAAACTTTCCAGTCCCATTTAAAATTAGGATCTCTTTTAGGGCCACCCTCAAGGTTTCTAAAAGCATATAATTTTCCATCCTTATAAATATGATGATATGGTTTTTTATCCATCGCACTTAAATTATTAAAAGAAAAAATGAAAAGTATAAATAGGAAATATTTAATCATTCGGTGTCTTTTTTATCGTTTTTAGAATCAAAGTTCACGATTAAAAAAGACACCAATAGTGCGGCAAGACCAAGCAGTACAAGGCCAACGGTAATCATATTTTCTAAAGTATTCCTAAAATTAAGATTTTTTTGCTATCTTAGGACAGTTTTGTTTAGAAATTCTTTTTCCGAAGGCATCATCATTCATAGTTTTGTCAATAGACCAAATGAATGATTTTTCGTAAGCGCCAGTTACTTTATCTGGACTAGTACATTTAGTACCAAGTACGTAACGGTTACTACAGTTTGCAAGGAATAAAGCACATGTCAAAATGATAATTATATTTTTCATAGATCTAGAAATAATATGACTTTTTGTTTTAAGAGGGGCTGAAATTTGTTTTTTTTATGCGTCTAAAATAATTCTGTGCATCATTCTTCTACCTTGAAAAGGTGTAGCTGAATGTATAACTGAGTGATTATCCCAAATAACAATGGTATTTTTTTCCCAAAAAAAGCTAGTTTGAAACTCTTTTTTCGTTTGATGGTTGAATAAAAATTTTAACAAATTTTTAGACTCTTCTTCACTAAGATTTTTTATGGCGATTGTGTGACCAGGACTTAAATAAAGTGCTTTTTTACTACCAACTTTTTTCACAATTGAGTGTTCAGCCAAAAAATCTTTAGACTTTCCAGTTCCTCTTTCAGCTTCCCTCTCAAGTCTAGTAACTGATATTGGTCCTGCTGAACTAAAGACACCTACAAGATTCTCAATTTTATCTTTAGTTTTTTGATCTAGTGCTTCGTAAGATGCTAATTGGGAAGCGAAAAGAGTCTGACCTTGGTCTTTTTTAACTATTTTACCCATAAGACATGTATATTTAGGTGTTTTATTCAAATAACTACTATCTGTATGCCATCCCTCACCATAAGATTTTCCTTTATCGTTCTCTTTTCTCTCAACAACAGTGATACCTTTATGGTTTTCTAAATCTTTTAACATTGGATATTCTTTAATTTTGCCGAGCTTTTGGGCAAATTTTAAATATTCACCCGGCTCTAAATTTTGGTCTCTGAAGCAAACAAAACCAAAATTATTAAGAGCTTCTTTGATTTGGTTAATAGTTTTTGGTTCTAAAGATTTAAGATTACAAGAAATTGAAGCACCAATGTTATTTTTAAACGGATTTACTTTTATAATCATCACTCACTACTAAAATAGATATCTCTATAATATGCAATAATTTTTTGTTTTGAATTATTTGAGTCTGAAAATAAAGCGATAAAGTTAGTGAAGGAAATACCATGTGTTTCTTCAAGCAATTCCTTAACATTTACCTTTCGAGTATGCCATTCACCACTCTTATCATTTGATATTACGTAATCTCTGCTTCCTTTTGTCCAAGGGCTTTGTTGTAAAAAGCCTTCCTCTAAAAAAGAGGAATGAGCTAGACTTAATAGTTTCGCACCAACTTTTTTTCCATGACCAACCATTACTCTTGCTGTCCAATCATGACCATCTTTAGTTTTTTGATCAATAATTTCAAAATCTTTTTCAATTTTAAAAGTAATGTTTAAAAAAGGCATTTCCTGCAGAAGATCTTTTTCTATCTCCATGCCAAGACCAGTAGCACTATCATTAGCTTCAGCTTTTAAATACCACCCTTTATCGTCTTTACCGTTTGTATAACTTGTTTTTTTTCCAAACCCCCTTTTTTTTAAAAGCTTCATACCTTCATCACTAAAATCGATTCGGAATTCTTTTGAACTGACGGTTGTAAAAATAAATAGAGCTGATAAAAAATATACAAAAAATCTCATGAATTACATTATTTAAATTAAAATTTGTAATTTAGCAAATACACCGTATATATAAATAAATGGATATAATACTAATTACTCTCATAGCTGTTTTACTAGCCTTAAATATTCTAGTGATATTCTTTTTAATCCGTAACAAACAGCATAAAACTGAGGATCCAACCCTGGCTTTTAAAAATGAATTCAATTCTTTTAAAGATACTTTTAGTCAGTCTTTTGGGAGTATGTCTAAAGACATAGCTAAAGATATGTCTGGAGCTTTAACAAGAGTAGATGAAAAAGTAGGGGTTTTTAACAAGCAAGTTGAAGCTTTAAACAAAAGCCAAGATAATTTTAGTCGAATACTTGCTGGTGTAAAACAATATGGAGTCCTTGCAGAATTTTCTTTAGCGTCACTTTTAAAGGATTTACTACCCGCAACTCAATACATTGAAAATGTTAAAATGAAGCCCGATGAAACTGGTGATACTGTTGAATTTGCAATTAAACTTCAAGATGTTCTTGTTCCTGTTGACAGTCATTGGCCAATTGAAAAATTTAAAGAGATAGATAATGCTTATCAAGCCAAAGACAAAGAAGCCTTAGCCCATGCTAGAAAAGATTTGGCCTCCGCTTTTAGAAACAAGGCTAAAACTGTTAGTGCAAAGTATATTGCTCCACCTAAAACAACAGACTTTGCAATTGTGTATGCACCCACAGAAGGATTATTTGCAGAACTTTCAAGTTATCGTGATCCAAAGACAAAAGAACTTTTACTCGAGGAACTTAGAACAAAATATAAAATTACTATTGCAGGACCTAATACCTTATCAGCGCTTTTACAGTCTTATCATTTAGGATTCCAAACACTTAAAGTTCAGAAACACGCAACTCAAATTTATAGTGACCTAAAACATATATCCAGAAGATTTGAAAAACATTTTGATGGGATTATTGATTTAAGAAAAAAATTAGAGCAAGCCATGACTTCAACTGATAGTTTTGGTAGGGACGCTAGATCTATAATGAATACTCTGAATAACATTAAAGATCCAGGTACAGTAAAAGAGACAGTTGAAGAGAACTCTGATAAAATAAAAGTCTTTAAGTAAATAAATTTCCTATATGTCAAATTTTGTATTTTACGATTTTGAAACAACCTCATCAAATAAACAGTGGGGACAAATAATTGAAGTTGGAGCAATACTTGCTGATGATCAATTAAACGAACTTGATAGGTTTGATGCAAGATGCAGGCTATCTCCAGGTATTATTCCAGAAGCTATGTCTTTGATAGTGAGTAACACTACTCCAAAAAAGTTGAAAGAAACCAATCTTTCTCATTATGAAATGGTGAAACAATTTGTAGGTAAATTAAAAAGCTGGGGGAAAGTTACTTATATTGGTTGGAATAACATTGAGTTTGATCAAATTTTTTGGAGAAATACATTGTTTCAAAATTTGCAATACCCATTCACTTCAACAACAAACGGCAATAAGGAGGGTGATTTACTTAACCTTGCAAGAGCTGCCAATCTTTATTATCCAAATACTCTAAAGAACGCAACTAATGCAAAAGGAAATTTAGAATATAAACTTGATACAATGGCTCCTTTAAATGGAATAAAGCACGCCGCTCATACAGCAATAGGTGATTGCAGTGCAACACTAGAAATTGCAAGAATAATAAGAAAGAAAGCTCCAAGTGTTTGGGAAAGCAGCCTTTTAACATCTAATAAAGAGGAAAGTTTAAAAATTATTAAAAATGAAACCCTATTTTGTGCAAACGAATTTTATTATGGAAAGGTAGTTCCGTTTGTTCAAACTTTTGTTTGTCAACATCCAATATACCAATGGCCAAAAACTTTTGATTTAAAACATGACCCAAATATTTATATAAATATGCCAATTGAAGTTTTAAAAATTGAGTTAAAAAAGCCACCAAAAGTTTTAAGAACATGCCGCCATAACAAACACCCTATTGTAATGAATCCATCTTATATAGATCATTTCGAAGAATACAAAATGATAGGCATTAAAAAATTAAGAGAAAGAGCTGAAATTATAAAGAGAGATAAAAAATTTGCTGAAAAAGTCGAAGTAATTTTAAGAGATGAGGCGCAAGATAAAGCCGAAACCCAATCTCAGGAAGATATTTGTGAAGAGGAGAGTTTATATAATTTTCCTCCAGCTGAAGATAATAAAATATTGCCTGGATTTCATGAGGTTGATTGGGGAAAAAAACTTAATTATTTACAAAAATTCAAAGACAAAAGGTTTCACTACTTTGGAAAAAAATTACTTTACCAAGAAAAACCTGATTTATTACCAAAAGAAGATTATGATGAAATACACAACACAATAGTAAAAAGAGTTCTTTCAACAACTGATGAAAAAAAATGGAATACTATTCCTAGGACTTATAAGGAGATTGATGATTTAAGAGCTAAATTTGAAAAAAATAAAGAAACTAAAAAATTAAAAATGTTAGAAGACATTAACGTATACGTTGAAGAATTAGAAAAGAACTACTCAAGAGCGTAGTTGACATTTAAAAAAAAACCCCTATTTATAAAATATGCCAACAAAAAAAGTTACAGATGAAAATTTTGATACAGAAGTGATGAAATCACAAAAACCAACAATAGTTGATTTTTGGGCCGAATGGTGTGGGCCATGTAAGCAGATTGGGCCAATCTTAGAGGAGATTTCTGAAGAAATGTCTAACGAGGTAACTATTGCAAAGCATAATATTGATGAAGAACCTAATACACCTACCAAGTTTGGTGTAAGAGGAATTCCAACCATGTTATTATTTAAAGCTGGAGAGCTAAAAGCAACTAAAGTTGGTGCCACTACAAAATCCAATATTGTGTCTTGGATTAAAGAAAATATCTAATTTATACTTAAAACATAACCAACAAGGTACAAACTTCCAAATATAACTATTATATTTCTTTTACTGTTTGGTATTTTATCTAGTGCATCTTTAATATTTTTAGACTCTTCCGTATCAAATCTATTTTTTAAACCAATTTTTTTTAATTCTGATGTACTTAAAGCGTTTGTCTCATTTGGTATTTTAATGGTTATCAGCTTTTTAAAAATACCTTTAAAATTTTTGATATTTTCATTAGGGTTCTTATTTTTAAGGCTACCCCAAATACCATAAACAGTAGTCTTTTGGCTTTTAAGAAAATTTGCTAAGTTTTTTGATGATGTATAACTATGACATCCATCAACTAATATTCTATTTTTTCTTTTTTTCGTAATTTTACCTTTAATAAACTGAACTCGGCCTTCAAATTTTATTTTT